>NZ_JAVTWC010000017.1:0-57203 GCF_032229445.1 Tahibacter sp. | reverse complement strand
TGTTCGGGTTGGCCGGGTTGTTCGGATTCAACGGGCTGTTCGGGTTGGCCGGGTTATTCGGATTCAACGGATTGTTCGGGTTGCTCGGATTATTCGGATTCAGCGGGCTGTTCGGGTTGTTCGGATTGTTCGGGTTGCTGAGGCTGTTCGGATCGCGCCCCCTCTGATTTGCCGACGGGTTCGTCGGCAGGCCAACCGGAGGTGCGGCCGGGGCGCTGTTCTGCGCCGGGTTCGGTGTGCTCAGGGTCGACGGACGCGCGGGCGGTGAATCCGTGGTCACCGGCGGAGCCGGAGCGGGTTCTACCGGAGTCGCGGAGGTGGCCGGCGCCAGCGTCGACGGTGCGGCGGCCGGTGCTGCCGGCGCAGCGCCACCGGCCGGTGGCGCAGCACCGCCCTGGGCGTGGACAGTGGCGATGCCCAGCGCGAGCTGCAGGGCGAAGAACAACGGTACAGTGCGGCGGATGCTCATGATGGGGTCCTCGTCAGGGGCTGGCAGCGCGTCGTGGCGCTGCAGTCAGAAATCCTCGTCGTATTCGATGGCGACCTCGCGATCACGCGCGAGCGCCTCGGCGACGCTGCGGACGCGATCATTCGCGAGTGCGTTGGGCACACGTATCTCGATCTGGTGGAAGCCTTCTGCCTTGTCGTCGGGCAGGCCGGCAGAACTCGAGTCCTCGTCGTCCATATGCGGCATGAGATCGCCGATCTCTTCGACATGCTCGACCCCTTCGATGGCGGTGAGCAGATTGATGAGTTCGTTCGCGACGTCGTCGTTGCCGGTGAGCTGGAGCCGGATCATGGGCATGGCTCAGCGCGCTCCGTCGGCCGAAATGTTGAGGTCGTAGCGACCGGGCATGCGCTTCCACGCCGCGCGCACCGGCGGCGGACCCTGCGGCGGATCCGGCTGCGGCGGCTCGGGCGAAGGCGTTTCACCGGGCGGCTGCGGTGTCGGATCGCCCGGCGTCACCGGGCGGTGGAAGCGGATATCGAGAGTGCTGCTCATGTGCGGCTCCTGCTGGATGGCTTGCACGTCTCCCGCAAGCGGCGTGCCATGGCGAAATCCTTTCCGATCCGGCCTGTTGCGGAAACCTTGGCGTGCAGCACGCGGCCGCAGGGCGCACGCGCGTTGCGATCTGCAAGGGCTTAGGCCCGGTGCGCGCTGCCAATGCGGCTCATGGCGGTGTCATGCTCGCGCTCGCCAGAAATATAAAAAGATCTACATATGCATATTGAAGCGCAGGCGGCATGGCGGGCTCGGGCATGCGGGAGGCGGGCGGCTTGATGTCTTACATGCCGCGAAGCGCCTGTTTCGCCCGGAGGACGCGGAGGGCGTTGCCAGCGGCCGGGCGTTGACTGCGACCGGTGGTGGGCGATTCATCGATTCCGGGGTGCGCGGAACGGCCGGCAACGTGCACTGGGCGCATCGCGCCTGGCATCGCTCGGGGATCGCACGTTCTCGAGCGGATGCCAGATGAATCCCGCGCGCGACGGGCGCCGCTCCGGCGCTGTACCGCGACCGCAGGCCTCGGGTGCGCATCGCCTCGTGTTCCGCCGGCGGTGACGCTGAGCGTTTCAGCGTTTCAGCGCGTCTGCGCGAAGACCGTGATTTCCTCGCGGTCGTGGTAGAGCTGCTTGGCGCGGATTTCCAGCTCGCGTCCGGCCGCCGCGACCGTTTCGCGCATCGCGTCGAAGGCTTGCTGTACCTCGGCGTAGCGCTTTTTCATGGGCAGCTTGAGATTGAACACACTGCGTTGGCACCAGCCCTCGGCGAGCCAGTCGGCCATGCGCGCGGCGACGCGGCGCGGCTGCTCGACCATGTCGCAGACCATCCAGTCCACGCGCTGGCGCGGCTGGAAGCGAAAGCCGTCCTCACGCTTGTGCGCGACGAGGCCGGAGGCCATCAGCTGTTCGTCCATCGGGCCGTTGTCGACCGCGGTGACGTGCAGGCCGCGGCGTACCAGCTGCCAGGTCCAGCCGCCCGGCGCCGCACCGAGATCGACGGCGGTCATGCCGGGCTTGAACCAGCGCTCGCGTTCGCCCGTGCCGATCAGCACCTGCAGTGCTTCATCGAGCTTGAGGGTGGAACGGCTCGGCGCCTCGCGCGGAAACTTCAGCCGCGGTATGCCCTGCGGCCATGGCGCGGCGTGATCGATCAGCGCCAGCGCGAGCAGGCAGCGCTCGCCGCTCGGGAACAAGGCGTGCAGACGCCAGGGACTGGCGGGATCCAGGCCACCGTCGCGGCGCAGGTGCTGCACGAACGCGTTGTTGAAGCTGCGGCAGAACGCAGTCAGCGGCTTGGCGTCGTCGCTATCGGGCGTTTCCACCCAGACGTCACGGACGCCGAAGCCCGGCGGCAGTGCGGCGAGCAGTGGCGTGAGACGGTCTTCGCGCGGCAGTCCCTTGAACTGGCCGATCACCGCGAGCGTCTGGCGCGCAAAGATCAGGCGCGACCAGCTCAGCAACCTCAGCAGCGCATCCGGCGCGCCCTGCTGGGTCAGGACGAATTCGGCAAAGCCCGCATTGCGCTCCGTGCGCGCAAAACCGGCGACACCGGCGTGGGCTGCCGTGGCATCGAGTTCCTGCGCGGCTTCGCTTTCGAAACCGGCCCGGCAGTAGACCACCACGCCGCTGGCGAAAGGAGCGCTCGTGATGATCTTGGACATGGCGGGACCTCGTATTTTTTTGAAAACGCCGACACCGTCGGATGCACGTTTGGTTCGCTGCGCGCCCTTCGATCAAAGGGCAGGCCGAACGCAAGGCGTCGAGCCCGGATTCGCAAGGGCCTGCCGCGGATGTGGCACGGTCCGCCCGGGCCTGCTCAGTACATCAATCCACCACGCGCGCTGTACGCGGCCAGGGCGCTGCGCGCCTCGTCGCGCAGGATGTCGCGCCGCACCTGCACGCCGCGGCGCTCGAGTTCGCCGATCCAGTCCGCCGGCAGCGGGCCTTCGTCGAACTCGGTCAGTTCTTCCACATCCTCGCTGCGCGCGCCGATCAGCAATTCGTCGATGCCGGCCCAGACGCTGGCGCCATAGCACTGGCAGCACGGCTGCGCGCTGGTGGCGAGGGCGTAGCGCTGGCCGTCCTCGTTGAGACGGAAGCGCTGGGTACGGGCCTGGGCAGTCATGAACGCCATCATCTCCGCATGCGCCACCGAGCAATTGTGCGGCACCACACGATTGACGCCGACGGCGATCAGCCGTCCCTCGCCGTCGAAAACGGCCGCGCCGAACGGTCCGCCCGTGTCGAGTTCGACATTGCGCCGCGACAGGCGGATCGCGAGCCCGACCTTGTCCGCGTCGCTGACATAGCGCGCGGCGGTATCGACTTCGTCGTTGATCCAGGCGGGCAGGGTGAGATGGACTTGGGCGTAGAGCATTGAGATTTCCCGCGCTGGTCTGACAAATCCCTGCCTTGCTGGCGGAGGGCGGATCTGACGATGTTGTTTTTCTTGTGCCGGCTCGGTAGCAAGCCCACACCGGCGCAGCCACATCCTTGCGTGCCTTTCCGGACGATCAGCCCTTCGCCTTCGCCCACGAATCCCGCAACGTCACCGCGCGATTGAACACGGGCTTGTCCGCAGCGTGGTCGTAGCGATCAGCGACGAAGAAACCCAGCCTTTCGAACTGGAACGCGGTCTCCGGCGCGGCGTCGGCAGCGGCCGGTTCGAGCCAGCCCTGCACGACACGCCGGGAGTCCGGGTTCAGATGATCGCGATAGGCCTTGCCGTCGCTGTCGTCATCCGGATTGGCGACGTTGAACAGGCGATCATAGAGGCGGATTTCCGCCGCAACCGCGTGCTTCGCGCTGACCCAGTGGATCGTGCCCTTGACCTTGCGCTCCGCGCCCGGCAGTCCTGGCCGCGTATCTGGATCCAGCGTGCAATGCACGGTGTGGACGTTGCCGTCGGCGTCCTTGTCCAGCGATTCGCACTTGATGATGCCGACGCCACGCAGACGCACTTCGCCGCCGGGCACGAGGCGATGGAAGCCTTTCGGCGGCACTTCCATGAAGTCCTCGCGCTCGATCCACAGTTCGCGCGAAAACGGCACTTCGCGTTTGCCGAAGCTTTCGTTTTTCGGGTGATTGGAGAACGCCAGCGTTTCCGCATGGCCGTCCGCGAGATTGCCGATGACGAGCCTGAGCGGATCGATCACGGCGAGGCGGCGCGCGGCGTTCGTATCGAGTTCCTCGCGCACGCAGCCTTCGAGCACGGAAAATTCGATGACGCTGTTCTGCTTGGTGACGCCGACGCGGTCGCACAGCAGGCGCAGCGCGGCCGGCGGAAAGCCGCGCCGGCGCACGCCCGACAGCGTCGGCATGCGCGGGTCGTCCCAGCCGGCGACCAGGTTTTCGTCGACCAGTGTCATGAGCTTGCGCTTGCTCATGACTGTGTAGTCGAGATTCAGGCGCGAGAACTCGATCTGCTGCGGTGTGCTGGCCGGGGCCTGCAGACCGCGTGCGGCCAGCGAGGCGGCGAGCTGCGGATGCCGCGGCAGGTCGATCTCGCGCAGGCACCAGTCGTACAGCGGCCGGTGATCTTCGAACTCCAGCGTGCACAGCGAATGGGTGATGCCTTCGATCGCGTCGGAGATACAGTGTGCGTAGTCATACATCGGATAGATGCACCACGCGTTGCCGGTGTTCTGGTGCTCGACGTGGCGGATGCGGTAGATCGCCGGGTCGCGCAGGTTGATGTTGCCCGAACTCATGTCGATCTTGACGCGCAGGGTGCGTGCGCCGTCGGCGAACTCGCCGGCGCGCATGCGCCGGAACAGGTCGAGGTTTTCTTCGACGGCGCGCTCGCGGAACGGCGAATTGCGGCCGGGTTCGGTGAGCGTGCCGCGATACGCGCGCACCTCGTCGGCGGACAGGTCGCAGACGAAGGCCTTGCCGTCGCCAATCAATTTTTCCGCGCACTGGTAGAACACGTCGAAATAGTCCGAGGCATGGCGCAGCTCGTCCCATTCGAAACCCAGCCAGCGCACGTCCTGCTGGATCGACTCGACGTACTCGATGTCTTCCTTGGTCGGATTGGTGTCGTCGAAGCGCAGATTGCAGCGGCCGCCGAATTCGCGCGCGATGCCGAAATTCAGGCAGATCGACTTGGCGTGGCCGATATGCAGATAGCCGTTGGGCTCGGGCGGAAAGCGGGTTGCGACGCGGCCGGCGTGCTTGCCGGAGGCCTGGTCGTCGATGACGATCTGGCGGATGAAGTGATTGTGCAGCGGGGCTTCGTTGGTCATGGAGTCGCGGCTGCGGGCCGCCAGTGTCTCGGGTAAGACCGGCAAGTCTAACCCGCCCGGCCCGCTGGCCGCACGGCGTGGGGAGCCGGATCTACCGGCCGCGGTAGTGCAGGCGCACCGGGCCGCGCGCGTCGAGAATGTTGACATGTTCGCCGTTCTGCAGAATCTCCAGCAGCCCTTCGCGCGCCAGTTCGACCGCGACGAGGCGCACCGGACGCATGAGTTCGCGCCATTCCATGCACAGGCTATCGGCCAGGAGGCGTGCCGCATCGGTCGGGCAGAGGCCGCCGCCGCCGTCGGCGCGCAGCAGTTCCAGCAGGCACTCGCGCGTGCGCACCGCGAGCGAATCGTCGTAACGAAAGCGCGAAGCGAACGGAGGCCAGTTTGTGTCAACGGCCATAGGAGCTCAGGGTGGAAACCGAAGTGAGGATGGCGCTACGTACGCGGAGCAGTTGTGCTCGGGATCACGCTGCGTGGAGCTTGTGCGCCGGCAGCGCGATGAGGAAGTAGGGCAGGTCCATGACCGGTGCCTCGCGCCCGAGATGCAGCAGCGCGATCGACGCCTGGCCACGGTGGTGGGTGGCATGGTTGAACACATGCAATAACAGCGACGCGTACGGCAGCGTGAACGCCGTGCCCTGCAGGTTGCGATAGGTCAGATCCCCCGCGACCGTGGCGGCATCCAGCGCGTCGACGAACGGGCGCCAGCCGCGCGCGAACGCGACGAGACGCTGTTTCAGGTGATGGCGCTCGGGTTCCAGCTCCTGGTCCAGCCCGGTGGCCGGAAACACGCTGTGCTGCAGGCGCGACTGCCACAGGTGCTCGACCAGCAGCAAATGATTCAAGGTGCCGTGCACGCTGCCGAAGAACTGGCCGCTGTCGCGGAAGTAGTCGATGTCGTCGAGCGCGTCGACTTGCGTATACAGCCGCTCCAGCGCCCAGGCATGGTAGTCGGCCATCAGGCGCAGATGCTGGTGCAGATCCATAGGCGGCCGCTGATGAACAAAGGCCGCAGGATACGCGCTTTGACCGGGCCGGGGCCGACAGATAGCGTTGGACCATGCAACCGGAGGGTACGCATGCGTATTGTCTATCGGGCGGAGAACATCATCGACGCGCACCTCGTGCGCAATGTCCTCGAAGGCGCCGGCATCCCCGCGCACGTCGGCGGCGAATACCTGACCGGCGCCATGGGCGAACTGCCGGTCATGGGTCTGGTCAGCGTGCTGGTGGCCGAGCACGACTGGCCCGCAGCGAGCCGGCTCGCTGCGGAAATCGATGCGGAACTCAGCGAACGGCGCAGCGCGACCGACTTCGACAGCGATCCGCTGGCCGACCCGGCCTGAAGCCATAGCCCGCCGCCATAAGCTCAATCACACGCGTGCGGGTGATCCGGGCCGGAAGCAGTTGACGACACTTATGCTCATCCCTAGCATAAGCGGCCCATATATGCTCACTCGGAGCATAAGAGGTCGTGATGGCAACTCTCTCGGTTCTTCCCGGTGTCGTCCCGGAACTCACCCCGGCCCTCCTCGATCGCTACGCCCCGCTGTACCAGCGCGTCCGCGGCGTGATTCCTGAACTGGAATGGCAAACCCACCTCCCCTGGATCGATGCGATCCACAGCCTGAAGAAGCAGCGCAACGCGGTCATCCTTGCGCACAACTACCAGGCTCCCGAAATCTTTCACACCGTCGCCGACATCACCGGCGATTCGCTCGCGCTGGCGCAACAGGCCGCGCGCGTGGACGCGAAGGTGCTGGTCCAGTGCGGCGTGCATTTCATGGCCGAGACCTCGAAGATTCTCTGCCCGGAAAAAACCGTACTGATACCTGACACCGAGGCGGGCTGCTCGCTGGCCGAGTCGATCACCGCGCAGGACGTGCGGCTGCTCAAGGCGAAATACCCGGGCGTGCCGGTGGTGACCTACGTCAATACCTCGGCCGACGTCAAAGCCGAGTCCGATGTCTGCTGCACCTCGGCCAACGCGGTACATATCGTCGAATCGCTCGGCGTGGACAAGGTCATCTTCCTGCCCGACAAGTACCTCGGCCAGTACGTGGCCTCCAAGACCCGGGTCAAGGTCATCCTCTGGGAAGGCGCCTGCGAAGTGCATGAGCGCTTCAGCGGCGAAGAACTGCGTTCGTATCGGCGCGCCCACGGCAACGTGCGCATCCTCGCGCATCCGGAATGCCCGCCCGACGTATTGCTCGAAGCCGACTTCGTCGGCTCGACGGCGGCGATGGTCACGCACCTCGCCGAGCGCCGGCCGCACCGCGTCGTCATGATCACCGAGTGCTCGATGAGCGATAACGTCTCCGTGCAATTCCCCGACATCGAGTTCACGCGCCCGTGCAACCTCTGCCCGCACATGCGCCGCATCACCCTGCCGCGCATCCACGACGCGCTGCTGCACATGCGTCACGAAGTGCAGGTCGACCCGGCCATCGCGGTGCGCGCGCGGCAGGCGGTGGAACGCATGCTGGCGTTCGGGCGCAGGGAGGCGGCGTGAGTGCAGCGGAAGACACCGTGGTGCTGTATCGGCCCACCGGTCCGCGGGAACTGGAGCTGGTGCGTGCGAGTGGAAACACACGCTGGCCGCCACGTCTGCCGGATCAGCCGATCTTCTATCCGGTGACCAACGAGGATTACGCGATCCAGATCGCGCGCGACTGGAACGTGCCCGCAAGCGGCAGCGGCTACGTCACCCGTTTCCGGGTCCGCTCCGCGTTCATGCAGCGCTACGCGCTGCAGAAGGTCGGCGGCCGCGAACACACGGAATGGTGGGTGCCAGCGGAAGATCTCGAAGAACTCAACGACAACATCGTCGGGATCATCGACGTGATTCACGAGTTTTACGCGTGAACGCATCGCGGGGAAGGCCATGCACTTCGACGTAATCGTCATCGGCTCCGGCATCGCCGGTCTTTCGACCGCGCTGGCCGCGGCGCCCAAGCGCGTCGCGCTGATCACGCGCGGCGCGCTCGCGTGCGACGGCGCGAGCCGCTGGGCGCAGGGTGGCATCGCCGCGGCGCTCGCCGCCGGCGACAGCGCCGCTGCGCACGCGCGCGACACCTTGACGGCAGGCAATGGGCTGAACGACGTGGCGGCCGTCGAGGTGTTGACGCGCGGCGCGGCCGGGGCGATCGACTGGCTCTCGGCCTGCGGTGTTGGCTTCGACGGATCCGGTGACCATTACAGCCTCGGTCGCGAGGCAGCCCACTCGCAGGCCCGCATCGTGCACGCCAGCGGGGACGCGACCGGTGCCGTCGTCATGCAGGCCCTGGCGCTTGCCGCGGGTGCGGCCGCGCATGTGCACTGTTTCGAACACCATTGCGCGAACGCACTGCTGCGCGACGGCGCGCGTATCGCCGGCGTCGCCGCGCACGGTCCGCAGGGCGTGCTTGCGCTGACCGCCGACGCGGTTGTCCTCGCGACCGGCGGCATCGGCGCGCTGTACCGGTATACGACCAATCCGGATACCGCTGATGCCTCGGGGCTCGCGCTCGCACTCGACGCCGGTGCCGCAGTGTCGGACATGGAATTCGTGCAGTTTCATCCGACCGCGCTGCGTACGCGCGACGAGCGCGGCGGCCAGTTGCCGCTGCTGACCGAAGCCTTGCGTGGTGCCGGTGCGGTGCTGGTCAACAGCGCGGGCCGGCGCTTCATGGCGGCGGTCGCGCGCGACGCCGAACTCGCGCCGCGTGACGTCGTCGCCCGCGCGGTCTGGGCCGAACTGGAGCGCGGACAGCGCGTATGGCTCGATGCGACGCGCGCGGTCGGCGCGGATTTCCCACAGCGCTTTCCGACCGTGTTCGCCAGTTGCGCGTCCGAAGGCCTGGACCCTCGCCGCGAAGCGATTCCGGTCGTGCCGGCGCAGCACTACCACATGGGTGGCGTGCGTGTGGATGCACAGGCGCGTAGCTCGCTGGAAGGCCTTTACGCGGTCGGTGAAGTCGCCTGCAGCGGTGTGCATGGCGCCAACCGGCTGGCGAGCAATTCACTGCTCGAAGGGCTGGTGTTCGGGCGCGCGCTCGGCCAGCGCCTCGCCGCGCAGCCGCGCCGGCGCGAAGCGTCGCCGATCGACGTGGGAGCACCGGAAACGGACGGCATAGCGCCCGCATTCGATGCCGCGATCCGCGACCTGTTGTGGCGCCACGTCGGCCTCGTACGCGACGCGCCGGGGCTGCAGCACGCGCAGCAGTCGCTACAATCCTTGCGCGCCAGCGCGCAGACACGCGCCGAGCGCCAGCGCCTTGCGGTCGCCGGGCAGATCGCCGCGGCGGCGCTGCACCGCCGCGACAGCATCGGCGCGCACTTCCGTCGCGATACGGCGCAGATGCGCGCCGGCTGAGCCGAGGTCGCGTCGCCGTTTGGGCTGGTCGGATCAGTGCGGGAACCGGGAACTCAGCCGTAACCCTGCCACTGCCGCGCCGGCGTGCTGCCCGCACTTCGCCAGGGACGGGTGCTAGGCTTGTGAGCTGCCCTCGCCGTAGCGACCAAGCCGCGGCGTGAACCCGCTGCGGCACTCGCGCCGCAGCATCCTGCCGCGAGCCGAATCCATGCCGAGCGCACCGCGTCCCACCCTGGTCATAGGCAACAAGAACTACTCCTCCTGGTCGCTGCGGCCGTGGCTGCTGCTGCGCCATCACGGTGTCGACTTCGAGGAAGTGCGGCTGCCGCTGGATACGCCAGAGTTCTATGCCGCGATCGGCACGTATTCGCCGACCGGCCGCGTGCCGGTGCTGCGCGTCGACGACCTCGTGGTGTGGGATTCGCTCGCGATCCTCGAATACAGCAACGAGCGCTGGCTGGACGGCGCCGGCTGGCCGCGCGACATGGCTGCACGCGCGCGTGCGCGCGCCGTCAGCGCGGAAATGCATTCGGGCTTCGCGAATTTGCGCACGCAATGTCCGATGGACTGCGTCAAGCGCAGCACGGCACCGGTCAGCGTCGACGTGCTGCGCGACATCGAACGCATCGGGGCGCTCTGGCGCGACTGCCGCGCGCGCCACGGCGCGAACGGTCCGTTCCTGTTCGGCGAATTCAGCATCGCCGACGCGATGTATGCGCCGGTCGCGCTGCGTATCGTCAGCTATGCCATTCCGGTCGGACCGGTCGAACGCGACTACATCGACGCGCTGCTTGCGCTGCCGGCACTGCGCGAATGGCTGTCGGACGCCGACGCAGAGCAGCGCGCGAGACGGGAATCGCGGTGAACGAGGCCGCGCGGCGGCCGGCGGTCGCGGCCATGGTCGCCGGCGCCGCGCTGATCTCCACGACCAGCATCTTCGTGAAATGGGCCGACGTCGAGCCCACTGTATCGGCCTTCTACCGCATGGCCTTCGGCGGCGGCATGCTGTTGCTGATGCTGCTCGTGCAGCGGCGCTTTAGCGGCGTGAGCCGGCGCGACGTCGCCTGGATGCTGTTTCCCGCGGTCGCGTTCGCCGTGGATCTCGTGCTGTGGCATCGCTGCATCCGCGATGTCGGTCCGGGCCTGGCCACGCTGCTCGGCAACTTCCAGGTCTTCGTCATGGCCCTGGCCGGCGTCTGGTTCTACCGCGAGCGGCTGGGCTGGCGCTTCGCGGCCGGACTCGCGCTCGCGTTCGCCGGCCTGTGGCTGCTGGTCGGACGGCACTGGCAGGCGGTCGACGCGCAATATCGCGAAGGCGTGTGGTTCGGCATTCTGACCGGCATCGCCTATGCGGCCTACATGCTGAGCTTCCGCCACGCGCAGAAGGAAAAGCTGGCGCGTTCGCCGGCCGAACTGCTGTGCCTGAATTCGCTGCTGTGCGCCGGGGTGCTCGCGCTGATCATCCTCGCGGAAGGCAACCGCTTCGTGATTCCGGATCTGAAATCGCTGTCCGCGCTGCTGAGCCTAGCGCTGTTCGGCCAGGTGCTGGGCTGGCTGCTGATCGTGCGCGCGATGCCGCAACTGCCGGCCTCGCTCGTCGGACTTCTGCTGCTGTTGCAGCCCGGCCTGTCGTTCGTGCTCGACGTGATCCTGTTCGGCCGCGCGACGGCGACGCTGGACTGGGTCGGACTCGCCGTGTCGCTGGCCGGCATCTTCCTGGCCGGTGCGTTCACGACCGGGAAGGCCGAGCCGGCCCGCGTCGCGTGACGGCGCTTGCGCGGCGCAGGGACGCCCCCATCTGCAGCGCATTCCATCGAAGGAGAACCCGCATGCTCGGTATCGGCGCCTGGAAGCAACGTCTTGTCGATCCGGCCGCGGCCTTGCCCGGCCGCGATCAGCCGCTGCCACTGGACAACCGTCACTACGTCACTGGCCAGCCCCTGCGCGGCGAATTCCCCGGCGCGCGCCGCGTGCTGTTCGGCATGGGCTGCTTCTGGGGAGCGGAGCGCAAGTTCTGGTCCATTCCCGGCGTGCTGACGACGGCGGTGGGTTATGCCGGTGGTTACACGCCAAACCCGACCTATGACGAAACCTGTTCCGGCGAGACCGGCCACAGCGAAGTCGTACTCGTGGTCTACGACCCGACGGTGGTGGCGTTCGAGGCGTTGCTGAAGGTGTTCTGGGAAAACCACGAGCCGACGCAGGGCATGCGCCAGGGTAACGACCGTGGCACGCAGTACCGCTCGGCGATCTATGTCGGCGACGACGACCAGCTCGCAATCGCGAACGGTTCGCGTGACCGGTTCCAGCAGGCGCTTTCCGCGGCCGGCCACGCCGGCACGATCACTACCGAAATCGCGCGCGATCAGCCGTTCTACTACGCCGAGGACTACCACCAGCAATACCTGGCGAAGAACCCGAACGGCTATTGCGGTCTCGGCGGAACTGGCGTCAGCTGTCCCGTCGGCCCCGCGGCCGGCGCCTGAGCCGGCGATTCTCCCGTCCCGTGCCCTGATTCGGACACAACTCCCGGTCTAAATACCCGACAGCCCGGACTGGCAACCGCTTGCCTGCGAACGGCGAAGCGGGAACCATTGCGGAGTGCGGGGCAAGCGAGACTTTCCCCGTCCGGTCGAGCAAGAGGCAGGAACCTCTTGCCCGACAGCGAGCGTGGAAACCTCTGATCAGGTCGATAACTGCTTTTGATTCCGGAGCCCCCTTGAGTCAAGGGGGTGAAGAGTGATCGCTTAGAACCGCAGGTTCTGATCATTCTGAGCGCCCAAGGGGCCGGACCGGCCAAATGCCTGCGTAGCAGGCGTTTGGCGGGGTTGTGGAGATCTGGTGCTGAGTACAAAAGCGATCGTGCCGGGACTTGTTCAGAGGTTTTCTTAGGGCGTTGCACTGCGGCGTACGTCACGCCGTCCACGACTGGGGAATTACATGGATCTGCTTCGCGCCTTGGCGCGCCTGCCGCTGCTGCTCGTCGCCTGGCATTTGCGGCTGCTGGCATTCGTATTGCGCATGCTTGGCATGCTGCTGGCCATCGTGGTCGGCCGCGTGTCCTGGCAGGCACCGGGCTGGATGCTCGCCGGCGAACGCGCCGGTCTTGCCGGCTGGGGCGCGATGCAGCGCAATCCGGGGCGCGTCGCGCTGGTGCTGGGTGGGATCGCGATCATCGGCGGCGGCGGATGGCTGGCGTACAAAGTGGAAAAGGAACGTCCGAAGCCTCCGCAGCCTGTCGCGGTGACGCTGCAGGTTGGCGCGCCGGCCCTGACCGACTACGAAGCCGAGCCGGTCACCGTGCACACGCTGGACCTGAATTTTTCCCAGTCGGTGGCGCCGCTCGCGCTGGTCGGCAAGGAAGCTGGCAACGGCGTGACCCTGAAGCCGGCACTGGCCGGCAGCTGGACCTGGGTCAACGACCGCCTGCTGCGTTTCACGCCGGCCGGTGACTGGCCGGTCGGCGAGAGCTTCAAGGGCAGCTTCGACAAGGCCGTGCTGTTCGCGCCGCAGGTGCGCGTCGCCGCCGACGGTTTCGAGTTCGCGACCGCGAGCTTCACCGTAGCGGCTGCCGGCAGCGAGTTCTACCAGGATCCGCAGGACGCGGCGCTCAAGAAGGGCATCGCCAACCTGCGCTTCAGCCATCCCGTCGACGTGGCCGCTTTCGAGAAGCATATCGAGGTGTATCTGCTCGGGCCGAAGAACAGCAAGACGCCGCAGAAATTCGTCGTCAACTACGACAAGACCAAGCTCAACGCCTGGGTACATACGGCACCGCTGGCTGGCCTGCCGAAAGATGCGACGACGCTGGAATACCGCATCGGCAAGGGCGTGGCCGCCGCCGCGGGCGGCAAGCCCAGCGACAGCGAGATCGCGACCAATGTCGGCGTGCCCGGCCTCTACAGTCTGGGCATCAGCGGCGTGGAGCCGACTCTCGTCGACAACAGCCAGTTCGAGCCCGAGCAGGTGCTGCTGGTGAACTTCTCCCACGCCGTGGGCGAAAAGCCCGCGAGCGGCGCGATCAAGGCCTGGCTGCTGCCGCTCACCAATCCGTACGCGCCGGAAGGCCAGCGCGAGCAGGTCTGGAGCTGGAGCGACGGCGCGATCGACGAGCGCGTGCTCAAGAGTGCCGAGCCGCTGGCGCTGGAACCGATCGCGGCGGAGCTGGATTTCTCCGAGCAGCAGAGCTTCAAGTTCCGCGCCGATCCGGGCCGTTATATCTATGTGCGCGTCGGCAAGGGACTCAGCGCATTCGGCGGCTATCTGCTGGCCGACAACGCCAACAACGTCGTGCAGGTGCCCGACTATCCGCGCATCCTGCGCTTCATGGCCGAAGGCTCGCTGCTGTCGCTGTCGGGCGAGAAGCGCGTCGCCGTCGTGTCGCGCAACGTGCCCGGCATGAAGCTCGAGATCGCGCGCGTGCTGCCCGACCAGTTGCAGCATCTGGTCAGCTTCAACAACGGCACCTTCGCCCAGCCCGATCTTGGCGCGCTGTCGCGCGACAAGATCACCGAACGCTTCGAGCAGAAGCTCGCGTTTTCGTCGGACGATCCGACCAAGGCGCATTACGAAGGTGTGGATCTTTCCCAATACCTGTCCAGCGGTCGCCGCGGCGTGTTCCTGCTGCGCCTCAACGACTACGATCCGGCGACCGAGCCAGCGCCCAAGCCGACGGGCGAAAACGCCGATGCGGGCGTGAGCGCACCGGAGCCCGGCGAATCCTACGACGGTGAGGGCGACTACGAAGGCGAGGGCGAGTACGGCGGCGGCTACGACGGCGACGGCAGCGAGTATTCCGAGATCAGCGACGCGCGTTTCATCGTCGTGACCGACCTGGGCCTCATCGTCAAGAAATCCCTCGACGCGAGTCTCGACGTCTACGTGCAGTCGATCGCGAGCGGTGCGCCAGTGGAAGGCGCGAGCGTGGAAATCCTCGGCGAGAACGGCCAGACCCTGCTGCGTGCGACCAGCGACGCGACCGGACATGCACACCTCGACTCGGTCGACGCGTTCACACGCGAAAAGACGCCGGCACTGTTCCTGGTCAGGAAAGGCGAGGATCTGTCGTTCCTGCCGATCGCCAAGCACGACCGGCGCCTGGACTTCTCGCGCTTCGACGTCGGCGGCATCAAGAACGCGCGCAGTGCCGGTCAGCTCACGGCCTACCTGTATTCCGACCGTGGCCTGTACCGGCCCGGCGATACTTTCCATATCGGCATGATCGTGCGCGCTGCGGACTGGTCGCGTGACCTGTCCGGTGTGCCGCTGCAGGCCGAGATCCTCGACGCGCGCGGCCTCAGCGTCGACAAGCGCCTGCTGCGCATGGGCGCAGTCGGCTTCGATGAACTCGCCTTCACCACGCAGGAAACCTCGCCGACTGGCAGCTGGACCGTGAACCTGTCGTTGATCGACAAGGACAACAACCCGCAGCTGATCGGCTCGACCACGGTGCAGATCAAGGAATTCCTGCCCGACCGCATGAAGGCGACCGCGCATCTGTCGCAGGAAGTGGTCGAGGGCTGGATCAAGCCCGACAATCTGAGTGCGCGCGTCAGCCTGCAGAACCTGTTCGGTACGCCGGCGCAGGATCGTCGAGTCGAGGCGACGCTGACCCTGTCACCGGTACTGCCGCTGTTCCGCAGCTGGCCCGAGCACGCGTTCTTCGATCCGCAGCGCGCCAAGGAAGGCTATAGCGAACCGCTCGGCGAGCAGACCACGAACGCCGAAGGCATCGCCGAATTCCCGCTGGATCTGTCCAAGTACGGCACGGCCAGCTATCGCCTGCATTTTCTCGCCAAGGGCTACGAGGCCGAAGGCGGCCGCGGCGTCGCGGCCGAGACGGCGAGCCTCGTGTCGTCGCTGGACTATCTCGTCGGCGTCAAGGTCAACGACAACCTCGACTATGTCGCGCGCAGTGCGGAACGCCAGGTCAACCTCATCGCGATCGACAACACCGCCAAGCGCATCGCGGTAGACGGGCTCAAGGCGGTGCTCGTGGAGCGCCGCTACGTCTCGGTGCTGACCAAGCAGGATTCGGGCGCCTACAAGTACCAGTCGCGGCTCAAGGAAGTCGCGGTGAAGGAAGAGCCGCTGAAGCTCGGCGCGAACGGCCTCGACTTCCGCCTCGCCACGGACAATCCCGGCGACTACGCGCTGCTCGTCAAGAACGCACGCGGCGACACCTTGAACCAGGTCAGCTATTCGGTGGCCGGCGAAGCCAACGTCGCGCGCTCGCTGGAACGCAACGCGGAACTGCAGCTCGCGCTGTCGAAGAAGGACTACGCGCCTGGCGAAGACGTGGAGATCGCGGTGCGCGCGCCGTATGCCGGCGCGGGCCTGATCACGATCGAGCGCGACAAGGTCTATGCGCACCAGTGGTTCACCTCGACGACGACGGCCTCGGTGCAGAAGATCCGCGTGCCCGCGGATTTCGAAGGCAACGGCTACATCAACGTGCAGTACGTGCGCGATCCGTCCTCGGCCGAGATCTTCATGAGCCCGCTGAGCTACGGCATCGCGCCGTTCTCGGTCAACCGCGATGCGCGCCGCAACACGCTCAGCGTGACGACGCCCGCGCTGATCAAGCCCGGCGAGACGCTGACGATGAAGGTCGCGACCGGTGGCCGCACGCGCGTAACACTGTTCGCCGTTGACGAAGGCATCCTGCAGGTCGCGCGCTACAAGCTCGGCGATCCGCTCGACCATTTCTTCCAGAAGCGCATGCTGGAAGTGTCGACGAGCCAGATCCTCGACCTGATCCTGCCGGAGTTCGCGCGCCTGACCGGCATGGCTGCGCCGGGCGGCGACGCCGACGGCCTGCTCGGCAAGAACCTCAACCCGTTCAAGAAAAAGCGCAAGCCGCCGGTCGCCTGGTGGTCCGGCATCGTCGACGTCGACGGCGAACGCGAATTCCGCTGGACCGTGCCCGACGATTTCAACGGCAAGCTGCGTGTGATGGCGGTAGCGGTGTCGGCCGATCGTATCGGCCGCTTCGAAGGTTCGACCACGGTGCGCGGCGACTTCGTGCTGTCGCCGAACGTTCCGGCCATGGTGGCGCCTGGCGACGAGTTTGACGTCAGTGTCGGCGTGGCGAACAACCTGACCGGCCTGAACGGCAAGACCTCGGCGATCGCGGTGAAGCTCGAACCCAGCGCGCAGATCGAGGCGGTCGGCGCCGCGGCGCAGGAACTCACCCTCGGCGAAATGCGCGAAGGCGTGGCCGTGTTCCGTTTGCGCGCGAAAGGCGAGCCCGGTGCGTCGACGCTGATCTTCAGCGCGAGCAGCGGCGACAAATCCGCGCGCCAGGCGGTGGATCTGTCGGTGCGGCCGGCGGTGCCGTTCCGTACCGAGGTCGCCATCGGCAACCTCGGCCGCGGTGACAAGAAGATCGAGCCGCTGCGCGACATGTTCGACGCGCACGCCAAGCGCGAGGCGAACGCCTCCTACGTGCCGCTGGTGCTGGCCCGCGGCCTGTCGGCGTATCTCTCCAGCTTCCCGCACCGCTGCACCGAGCAGTTGCTCAGCGCGGCCGTGCCGGCACTGGTGTTCGACACCAATCCGGAGTTCGGCAAGCTCGTGCGCGATCCGGGCGACCAGCGCACGACGAAGCAGGCCTTCGCCGAGCTGCTCGCGGTGCTGCGTTCGCGCCAGAACGATGCCGGCGGCTATGGCCTGTGGACTGCGACGCCGGAATCACAGCGCTACGTGTCGGTGTATGCGACGCAGTATCTGCTCGAGGCGAAGGAGCGCGGCTGGGACGTGCCGCAGGACATGCTCGACAAGTCCAACGCCTATCTCAACCAGCTCGCCGCGGACGAAAGTGACGGTTCGCTGCCGGGCTTGCGCGAGCGCGCGTTCGCGATCTACCTGCTGACGCGCCAGGGCAAGGTCACGACGAATACGCTGGCGTCGGTGCGCCAGCGCCTGCAGGAACGTCATGCGGATACATGGATGCAGGATCCCGTTGCGGCGTACATCGCATCGAGCCTGCAGCTCATGAAGCAGCAGGGCGAGGCGCTCAAGCTCATCGTCGGACCGGAGAAGGTGCTCACGCGCACGGCCATCGAAAGCGGCTGGCGCTACGAGCGCTACTTCGATCCGCTCGTGCGCGATTCGGCGACGTTGTATTTGCTGGCCAGGCATTTCCCCGAACGCGCCAAGGCGCTGCCGGCGGCAGCGCTGGAGAACGTCGTACGGCCGCTGTCGCGCGGCCTGTTCAACACCTTGTCCTCGGCCACGACAATCCTTGCGCTGGACGCCTATGCCAAGCAGATCGGGACGATGACCGAGGACAAGCTGCATGTGTTTGAACTGGCCAAGGACGGCGTGGCCAAGTCCATCGCCAAGGCCGACGGGCTCGTGCTCAGTGCCAACTTCAGCGCCACCGCGGCCGGCGTGCGCATCACCAACGAAGCCGATCTGAACGCCTGGTACAGCGTTTCACAGGGCGGCTTCGACCGCGGCGCTCCGGCGCAGGAAATCAGGAACGGCCTGGAAATCGTGCGCGAGTACACCGATGCCGACGGCAAGGCCATCGCCGAAGTCGAACTCGGCCAGGAAATCCTCGTCAGGCTCAAGATCCGGTCCACGCGTGCCGACGGCGTCGGCGACACGGCCATCATCGACCTGCTGCCGGGCGGGTTCGAAGTGGTGCAGGAAATCCCGGCCGCGCCGGCACCCGAATCGGAAGATGGAAGCGCACCCGCGCCCGCAGCGACGACCTGGCGCAGCACGGTAGGCCTGCCGAATTCGACCTGGATGCCGGACTACGCCGATGTGCGTGACGATCGGGTCGTGATCTACGGCACGGCCACGCCCGACGTGCGCGAGTTCATCTATCGCATCAAGGCGACCAACGTCGGTCAGTTCGTCGTGCCGCCCGCCTATGCCGAATCGATGTACGAACGCTCGGTACAGGCGCAGTCGCTCGGCGGCAGGATCACGGTGGCCAAGTCGAAGTGACGGTTTAGCCGGCAGACCGCATCGTGAGTCTGGCCATGCAAGCGGTGCAGACAGTCTGGCGACTGATCCTGCGCTGGCAGAACGCGCTGGTCGCGATCGCGCTGCTCGCATTCGTGCTGACCGGCATCCGCCTGTATCCGCATGCGCCGCTGTCGGCGCATGCGGATTCGTCCACGGCCGTCCTCGGCGCGAACGGCGAACTGTTGCGCCTGACCCTGAGCGCCGACGACAAGTACCGCCAGTGGATACCGCTGCGCGAGATGCCGCCGGCACTGGTGCAGGGCGTGCTGCTGCACGAGGACGCCTGGTTCCGCTGGCATCCGGGCTTCAATCCCGTGAGCCTGCTGCGCGGTGCCTGGATCAGCTACGTTCGCGGCGGCAGCCGGCAGGGTGGTTCGACCCTGACCATGCAGCTGGCGCGGCTCATGTACCGGCTCAACACGCGCAGCCCGAGCGGCAAGGCCGAGCAGGTCGCGCGTGCGATCTGGCTGGAGTTGCGTTATTCCAAAGATGAAATACTGGAAGCGTATTTGAACTACGCGCCCTACGGCCGCAACGTCGAAGGCGTCGCCGCGGCCAGCCTGGTCTATTTCGGCAAGCGGCCGCAGGACCTGTCCCTGCCCGAAGCGCTGACCCTCGCGGTGATTCCGCAGGATCCGACGCGGCGCCTGCGCGACGCGGCGGAAGGCGGCGAGGATCGGCTCAACCGCGGCCTGCGCGCCGCGCGCGACCGGCTCTATGCGCGCTGGCGCGAGGCGCACGCGGCCGATGCGCTGACCGATGCGCTCATGAGTCTGCCGCTGGATCTGCGCTCCCCGGCACAGTTGCCGTTCGTCGCGCCGCATGCGGTGGAACAGGTGCTGCGCGAGGCGCAATGGGAACACCACCTGCCACCGCGGCTGGAGACGACCCTCGACGCCGGCCTGCAGCGCACGCTCGAGCGGCAGCTGCGCGAGACCCTGCAGCGCGAAGGCGCGCGCGGCCTCGACAACGCCGCGGCCATCCTTGTCGATACGCGCGACATGGGCATCAAGGCACTGGTCGGTTCGGCCGACTACACGAATGCGGCGATCGCCGGCCAGGTCAACGGCACGACGGCGAAGCGTTCACCGGGCTCCACGCTCAAGCCGTTCATCTATGCGCTGGGCATGGACCAGGGCGTGCTGCATCCGCGCACGGTGCTGCGCGACGTGCCCAGTTCGTTCGGGCCGTTCACGCCGGAAAACTACGACGGCCGCTTTCTCGGACCGGTCACCGCGACCGATGCGCTGATCCGCAGCCGCAACATTCCAGCGGTATGGGTCGCCTCGCAACTGGCCGAACCGAATCTCTACGAGTTCCTCCGGCGCGCCGGCATCACGCGTATGGCCAGCGAGCGCCACTACGGTCTCGCGCTCGTGCTCGGTGGCGGCGAAGTGACGATGCAGGAACTCGCCACGCTGTACGCGATGCTTGCCAACCATGGTGTGCTCAAGCCCTTGCGCCTGCGCGCCGATTCGCCACAGACCGACGGCGTACGCCTGCTCAGTGAGGAAGCGAGCTTCATGACGCTGGACATGCTGCGGCAGAACCCGCGTCCCGATGAGGCGACCACGGCCACGCCGGCGCGGCTGCCGATTCACTGGAAGACCGGCACGTCCTGGGGTTTTCGCGATGCATGGACGGCGGGCAGCTTCGGACCCTACGTGCTGATCGTCTGGATGGGCAATTTCGACGGGGCAGGCAATCCGGCGCTGATCGGTGTAGAGACCGCGGCGCCGCTGTTCTTCCGTATGGCCGACGCGATTCTGGCGCAGGATCGCGGCCTGGCCGAGCCGGCCTGGACCGTTCCTGCACAATTGCGCAAGGTGGAAGTGTGCCTGGCCAGCGGCGACCTGCCCAATGCCTGGTGCCCGCAGCGCGGCACGACCTGGTTCATCCCTGGCAAGTCGCCGATCCGCGTCAGCAGCGTGCACCGGCCCGTGACGATCGACGTGCGCAGCGGCAAGGCCGCGTGTCCGCCGTTCGATCCGGCGACGACGCGTACCGAGGTCTACGAGTTCTGGCCGTCGGATCTCGCCCGCGTGTTCGCCCAGGCGGGCATCCCGCGGCGCAGGCCGCCGCCCGACGCTGACTGCGGGATTGCCGGCAGCGGCGATCCGCCACGCATCACCTCGCCGCTGCGCGGCGCGGCGTATACGGTCCGCGCGCGGCGCAGCGAGGATTCGGCCGAGGCGCGCGTCGCGTTCAGCGCCACGGTCGATGCGGGCGTGCGCGAGCTGTACTGGTTCGTCGACGACGACTACGTCGGCGCTGCCGGCAGCGGCGAGACCGTGTTCTGGCAAGCACGCCGCGCGGGCCGTCACACCGCCCGCGTCGTCGACGACCACGGCCGCAGCGATACGCGCGAACTGCGCGTCGTCGCCGTCGATTGACGAACCTACAGCAGGCCTTTTGTCAGCTTCCTGAGCTCGTCCGCGAGCGAGGCGAGAAAGCCATGCATCGCCGAGGATTTGCGCCAGACCAGCGCGATGCGCCGGCTCGGTGCCTCGCCGCGGAAAGGCAGCATATGGATCGCTTCGGACTGGACCACGGGCGGGCGCACGGCCAGCAGCGGCAGCAGCGTGATGCCGACATTGGCCGCGACCATCTGGCGCAGTGTCTCCAGGCTGGTGGCACGGAAACCGTCGCGTTCGTTGGCGCCGGCGAGCTGGCACACGTCGAGCGCCTGATCGCGCAGGCAGTGACCGTCTTCGAGCAGCAGCAGGCTTTCGCTTTCGAGATCGTCGAGACTCAGCGCGTCGCGCTCGGACAGACGATGCAGGGTCGGCACCGCGAGCAGGAACGGTTCGTCGAACAGCACGTCGGCGTGCAGCTGGTCGTCGTGCAGCGGCAGCGCGAGCAGGGTCGCATCGAGGCGCCCTTCGCGCAGGCGCTGCAGCAGAATCTCGCTCTTTTCCTCGATGAGCAGCAGTTCCAGGCGCGGAAAGCGTGCGCGCAGGCCGGGCACCACATGCGGCAGCAGATACGGCCCGAGGGTCGGGAACAGGCCCAGGCGAAGCGTGCCGGATTCCGGATCCTTGGTGCGTCGCGCGATCGACCTGATCTGGTCGACCTCGTCCAGCACATGGCGGGCGCGTGCCGCAATCTCGCGCCCGACCTCGGTCAGCAGTATCTTGCGCGGGGTGCGTTCGACCAGAGCTACGTCGAGCTCGTCTTCGAGCTTCCTGATCTGGGTCGACAAGGTCGGCTGGCTCACGAAGCTGGCGTCCGCCGCGCGGCCGAAGTGCTTGTGTTCGGCCAGCGCGACCAGATAACGCAAGTCACGTAGGTTCATGGCAACCTCATAGCCGGGATCTATCGTTGCGATGGTATCAATTGATTGGCTAGATGAGAATGCGGGCCGTATTCTGCGGTCCGTGCGTTACCCCTCCCTTCGCACGAAGGGAATCGCTTTCAAACCCCCTAAGGAGTGAACCATGCTCAGCGTTGGTGAAAAGTTCCCCCAGTTCAACGTCAAGGCCACCGTTTCCACCGATCTCAAGAACGCCTTCGTCGACATCAACAACGACACCTACAAGGGCAAGTGGCTGGTCGTGTTCTTTTATCCGAAGGATTTCACCTTTGTCTGCCCGACCGAGATCACCGGCTTCGCCAAGCACAACCAGGCTTTCCTGGACCGCGACGCGCAGCTGCTGACCGGCTCGACCGATTCGGAGTTCGTGCATCACGCCTGGCGTACGCACCACAAGGACCTCAGCACGCTGCCGTTTCCGATGCTGGCCGACATCAAGCGCGAGCTGACCTCGGCGCTGGGCATCCTCGACAAGGACGCCGGCGTGGCCCAGCGTGCGACGTTCATCGTGGACCCGCAGGGCATCATCCGCTTCGTCTACGTGACCGACCTGTCGGTCGGCCGCAACCCGGAAGAAGTGCTGCGTGTGCTCGACGCGCTGCAGACCGACGAACTGTGCCCGTGCAACTGGCACCAGGGCGAAGACGTCATCAAGGTCGCCTGATTGACACGTAAAGCATGAAGCGGAGTGAGAAACGAGAGGGCGGCCCGTCTTCTCGTTTCTCCCCTTCGCTCCCGGTTCGACCAGGCCATTACGGCGGGCCGCGGCCTGGCCCGCTTGCCCCCTCGCTTCTCACTCCGTTTTCCCTCTTTCCCGCAAAAATGCGCGTATCGCGCAGGAATCTAGGGAAATAATCCATTTGTACCCATTGTTCTGCGCGCGGACCCGCTTCGCGGCTGGACGTAAAGGAGCGCCCCATGAGTGTTGCCGAACTGAAATCGCAGATCCCGGACTATGCGAAGGACCTGCGTCTGAATCTGGACTCCGTGCTCAGCGAAGGCGGAGCACCGGGCCTGAGCCGCAAGCAGATCGCGCTGATCGCGCTGTCCTCGGCGATCGCCTCGCGGCACGAGCCGCTGGTCGCCGCTCTGGCCGCCGAAGGTGCCGAGCATGCGAGCGAGGCCGAACTCAACGGTGCGCGAACGGCGGCGGCGATCATGGCCATGAACAATGTCTACTACCGCTTCACGCATCTGGTCAGTGACACGGACTATGCCTCCCTGCGCGCCGGCCTGCGCATGAACGCGATGGCCAATCCGGGTTGCGACAAGGTGGACTTCGAACTGTGCTCGCTCGCGGTCTCGGCCATCAACGGTTGCGGCATGTGCATGGATTCGCATGAGAAGACCCTGCGCAAGCACGAACTGACTACGCAGGCGGTGCAGAGCGCCGTGCGTATCGCCGCGGTGGTACACGCCGTGGCGGTGACGCTGGAACAGCGCGGCTAGCGCAATTGACCGGCCTGCAAACAAGAAACGCGCCTCGAAGGCGCGTTTCTTGTTTGCAGGCCTACCGGATGCCTGGCTCGCCAGCGGCACCTCGCGGTGCCGGTCGGGTCACAAGGGCAGGGTAGTCGTGGGTGCTCAGGCGAACTCGAGATTCTTCTCGAAGCTCTTGAGTTCGTGGCGCGACAGCGCGAGGTTGGACTTGGAGCGGTCGAGCACGACATAGAGGAACAGCTTGTCGTTGCGTTCCAGCGGGCGGATCAGGTGGTACTGGCGTTCGAGGCTGATGAGGATGTCCTCGATCGTGTCGTTGAGCTTCAGCGATGCGGCTACGCGTCGCTTGGCCTTGACCACCTCGGCGTTGCCGCTGGCGGCGAGATCCAGGTCGACGCCACCGCCGCCCTGCTTGGCCAGCGCCATGCCGCTGTCGCCATCGACGAGGGCTGCGCCGACGAAACCGTCCATGTTGGAAAGGGGAGAGAGATCGAGCTTTGCCATGATGTTCCTCGTTGCATTGGGTTGCCCGCGGCCGGCGGGCTACGGTTCATCAGGTGACGGCCGCTGCCGCCGCGGCGGCTTGGTAGCGGTCGAGCCATTCGTCCAGCGCGCGGCCGATCTCGGCCGCGGTCGTGCGGGTTTCGTGCAGGAGAATGCCGAGGTTGGTCGTCGGCCTCGCCAGCGTGGAGACGACGAACAACTCCTTGCGGCTGGGTACGCGCTGCGCAAGCAGCGTGCCGTTGAGTGCGCTCACGACGACGTATTGCGACCGGTCGATACGGACTTCGCGGCCGATAGTCTCGCCGAGCGCGACCATGGAGCCGATCATCGCGGCGATGCGCGGTGGATCGGCTTCGTTGTCGACGACGTGCGAAACCAGGCGCCCGTCCACCGTGGCGATGACACAGCCGATCGCCGCCGGGATGCGCTGATGCAGAGAGCGAACGGCCGCGTCGATGGTCGTCTTCAGGGCCAGTGGCAGGTTGCGGGAGATCTGTGTCATTGCGCCCTTGCTCCTTGCACCAGCTGCAGCCATTCGTCCGCGTCGCCTGCGGAATTGACGCGGTCCACGGACTGGATCTGTTCGAACAGGACATCCAGCACGCCGATCACGTCGTCGCGCCGGCGCACGTCGGCATCGATCACGGGCAGGAATTGCCCGCGTGAGGCGACGGCGTTCAAGTAGTCGTCAAGGCTGGGATGCGGATGGCTGTCCAGACGCCCGACCGCGACGACGATGCGGCCAGTGCCGATCTGGCTGCCGAACGCGGTGAGGAAGTCGGCCAGGTCGGCCAATGGATCAGGACGCGAGTTGTCCAGCAGCACGACCACGCCCAGTGCGCCCTCGGCCAGCAGCGGCCACATGAATTCGAAGCGGCGCTGGCCCGGAGAGCCGTAGAGGCGCAGCTTGTGTCCGGTGTCGAGCGTCAGCTCGCCGTAGTCCATCGCGACCGTGGTCTCGGCCTTGTTCGATTCACCGAAGTCGGTGTTTTCGACTTCGGTGCTGATCGGCTCGATCTCGCTGATCGAGCGGATCGCCGTGGTCTTGCCTGCACCCATCGGGCCGGCGAACAGCAGCTTGATCTCGCTCATGGCCGACCCATGCCCAGCGTGCGCCGGATCGCCGAAATGATTGCCTGTTCGTCGCCGCCGCCGGCGACGGAGGCGGTCCGCGCGGTCGTCGGCTCGGGTGGGGGCGTTGCCGCTACCGCGACGCCGCCCTCGTGGAAGAACTCGCAGGCCAGGCAGGCGTTGAGGAAACCGTCGACCACGGCACGTGGCGCGAGCGCCAAGGTCTGCAGTGTCGCGCGATTGTTGCCGCCGCTGCGCAGATGCTTGATGAGTTCCGCGAAACTCTTGTGGCCACCGGCGGCGAGATACGGCCAGCCCTTGAGTCGCAGGGCGTTGGGCGAGCGCAGGGCCGGCAGTGCGCCGAGGGTTCCCGACTGCAGGCCCAACTGCCATAGCAGCGGCTTGAGCGATACCGCGGCCGCCGCCGGCACCGCGGCCACCGGTGACGGATTCAGCGACCAGCCGTCGCGCAGCATGGCTGCAATCAATTGCTCCGGCGTCGTTGCCTTGCTGCGTTCGGCAAGTTGCATGCTGGCATGTCGCGCATTGAGCAGCGCGACGACGCTGCCACCGATATTCAATTCCACGGGCGGCGGACTGGCCTGCGCGCGCAGCTCGCACCAGCGCTGCAACCACTGCAGGGCCATAGTCGACTTTTCCTGCGCCGGGCGTGCGCGCAGCAGATCCGCGATGCGCACCAGCGCCGATGCCATCGCGCCGGTGCGCCAGGGACCTTCTATCGTGACCATGTCGACTGTGCCGTCGCTACGGCGCACCTCCGCGAGCAGGTTCGGCGATATACCCTGGCTGCCGTCGCCGAGAATGCGCACGGTCACGTCCGCGTTGGCGGTATCGCTCAGATACCACTGCAGACCTTGTGCCTGCTGCTCGTGCAGCACGCCTTGCAGCATGCGTTCGACCAGGGACTTCAGATACGTCGGTAACGCAACCGCAATCGAGAACGGCGCAGCGTCGTGCATTTTCATCATGGTGAAGGCCACTGTTGCGACAACCCCTGTTGCATCGTTCGGGCGAACGCGTCCGTCGGAGAGCGCCTCGCGCGTCCGAGCCCGGTCCGGTGATTTCAACTGCCTTGCCATGCAGGTATTTCGCGCGGAACAGCCTGGCGATATCCCTGCGGATAATGGCGATCAATCATTTCCGTCGGGCGGCATACGACGCCCCGACGATTTCATTGTGTACCGTCCAGATCAGAAACGGCTCACATAAAAATGTAAACAAATGAGAAGGTGGGTGCGTCTGCATGCCTAAGCGCGGGACGGCAGGCAGGCCTTCGTTGTACCTTGGTCCAATTGCGGACGGGCCTACTCAAACGCCAAGGGCGTTTGAATAATTGAGGCTATTTCCGGGGTTTTCGGAACGAAGCGACGGAAAACGCCGCAGGGTCGGGCTATTCGCCCGGACTGCGGGGCCTCGCGCGTTAACCGGTGTTCGCCGTATTACCCGCGCTGCGCGCGCCAGATCAGATGCCGTGAACCCTTGTTTCCATGCGCGCGCACCGGGATTTCCTCGACCGCGAAGCCGCATTTGCGCAAACGCGCGCTGAAAGCCGGGTCCGGACCGGCCGACCAGATCGTCACGACGCCCCCGGCGCGTAGCGCCGTCCGGATGCTGCCGAGGCCGTTGGCGCTGTAGATCCACGCATTGCCGGGGTGAGTCAGGCCGTCCGGGCCGTTGTCCACGTCGAGCAGGATCGCGTCGTAGGCATTGCGCTCGCGGCGCAGCAGTTGCGCCACGTCGGTTTCGCGCACGACCGTGCGGGCATCGGCCAGCGGATGTCCGGCGTGCGCGCCGAGCACCTCGCGGTTCCAGGCAATCACGCCGGGCACGAGTTCGGCCACGACGACCTCGGCGTCGTCGCGCAGTTGCCGCAGCGCGGCGGCGAGAGTAAAGCCCAGGCCCAGCCCGCCGACCAGGACGCGCGCCTTGGGCCGCGCGGCGATGCGGGTGCAGGCCAGCTCGGCCAAGGCGTCCTCGGAGCCGTGCATGCGCGTGGACATGAGATCGCCCGTGCCGGCGATCTTGATCGAGAAATGCTCGCCCTCCCGGAACAGGCGCAGTTCGCCGCCGCCGGGGATGGGTGCCGTGTCGATCAGTTGCAGGCGTTTGGCATTCATTGGACAGGACGGGCGATTGGGGGCGGCGATGATACGGGTGCCGGCAGGAGGGGGGCAGGCCAGGCTTAAACCTTTTGCGGTCCGCGATGCATCCGATCGCCTTGCGGATGTATCCGAAGCCCAGACCCTTGAAGCCAGCGAGCGAGCCATGAAACGAATAACCCTGACCCACCGTGTCGCCGCCGTCCTTGTCACCGCGTTCAGCGCGAGCGCGTTCGCCGACGACTGCGCGTTCAATGCCAAGCGTGACCTGGACGTGCCTGCCGCCGGCCTGAGCCGCCTCACTCTGCAGACCCAGGCCGGCGACCTGCGCATCGTCGGCGTCGCCGGCCTGGCCACGATCGAACTGCGCGGCAAAGCCTGTGCATCGAGCGCCGAGCAGTTGGAGAAGCTGCAACTGCAGCACCGCAGCGGTGGCGACCGGCTCGAGGTGAACACCATCGCGCCGGAAGAGATGGAGATGAAACTGTTCGGGTCCAACTACGCCTACATCGATCTCGAGGTGCGGATGCCCCAGGCACTGGCGCTGGAGCTGACCGATTCGTCCGGTGACATCGAGATCAGCGATGCCGGCGCGATCGATCTCACCGACAGTTCCGGCGACATCACCATCCGCGACCCGCGCGGTGACGTGCGCGTTCGCGACACCTCCGGCGACATCGAGATCGACGAGGCCCAGGGCAACGTCGTCGTGGCCAGCGACAGCTCCGGCGATATTGAGATCGAGGGTGCGCGCCGTGACGTCACGGTGGAGGGGGACAGCTCCGGGGACATCGAGATCAGGAAAGTCGGGGGCAATGCCCGCGTCGGCCGGGACAGTTCCGGCGACATCCGCTTCCGCGGCATCGTCGGCGACGCGGAGGTCGGCATCGACAGCAGCGGCAGCATCTACGCCGACGGCGTCAAGGGCAATTTCAAGGTCGGCAGCAAGTCCGGCGGGCGCCGCGGCATCGAGTATTCGGATATCGGCGGCAAGGTCAGCCTTCCCGACCACGACTGACGCGCGACCCTCGCCGGCGCTTTGGCGCGGCCGCCGCCAGTGCTAGCCTCCGCCGGTCGCGTGGAGGGGTATCGATGGACGGATGGCGCCTGCTGGGTCGTGTCGTGTTGTTCGCCTGGGCGGCTGTGGCCAGCGCCGCGCCGCCGGGGCCTCCGCTCGGCAAGCTGCCGGATACGGCCGAGCCGCTGCACTATGCGCTGACCTTCCGCGTCGATCCGGCCGCGGAGGGGTTCAGCGCCACCGCGGATATCCGCATCGCGCTCAAGCAACCGGCCGATCACGTCTGGCTGCACGCGCAGGATCTGGACATCCAGCAGCTCGACTGGCGTGACGCGGAGGACCACGCGCACCCGGCGCGATTCCTGCCGGCATCGGATACCGGCCTGGCCCGGATCGACTTTGGCAGGACGCTGCCGGCGCAGGAGTTGCGCCTGCATTTCGCCTACCGCGCGCACTACAACAGCCGCCTCGAAGGGCTGTACCGGGCGCGCCGCGCGGACAAGCCTTACATCATCACGCAGATGGAACCGATCAGCGCGCGGCGCGCGTTTCCAGGCTTCGACGAGCCGCGCTTCAAGACGCCATTCGATGTGCGCATCGAGATCCCGCCGGGCCAGCAGGCCGTGGCGAACGCGGCACAGACCGGCGTTGAACCGCTCGCCGACGGCTGGCGCCGGTTCACGTTCCGCACCACGCCGAAGCTGCCGACGTATCTGCTCGCGCTCGCCGTCGGCCCCTGGGACATCGTCGACGGCAAGCCGATTGCGGCGACGGCCTGGCGCGAGCAGCCCATACCGCTGCGCGCGATCGCCCCGCAGGGCGAGGGTCACCGGCTTACCGAAGTGCTGGCCGCGACACCGGAGATCATCACCGCGCTGGAAGACTACTTCGGCTATCCGTACGCGTTCGGCAAGCTCGACCTGCTCGCCGCGCCGGATTTCAGCGCGGGCGCGATGGAGAATCCGGGGCTCGTCGTCTTCCGCGAGGCGCTGCTGCTGCTCGATGCCAATACGCCGGCTTCCCTGCGCCGTGCGTCGTTCGAGGTCAACGCCCACGAACTCGCGCATCAATGGTTCGGCGACACGGTGACCATGCCGTGGTGGGACGACCTCTGGCTCAACGAGGCCTTTGCGACCTGGATGGAGGGCCGCATCACACAGGTCCTGCGCCCGGCGCAGCGTGCGGACTTGCAGAGCATCGTCGCGGCGCAGGAGGCGATGGAGGCCGACAGCCTGGCGAGCGCACGCCGCGTGCGCCAACCGATTGGCGACAACGGCGATATCGAAGGCGCCTTCGACAGCCTGACCTACGGCAAGGGCGCGGCTGTCCTGGGCATGTTCGAAGCGTGGCTCGGCGAGAAGACCTTCCGCGACGGCTTGCGCCAGTACATGCGCAAGCACGCGTTCGCGAGTGCTACCTCGGACGATCTGATCGATGCACTGCAGGCGGCCGGTGACCAGGATGCGCGCACGGGCAAAGCCATGCGCAGTTTCCTCGACCAGCCGGGCGTGCCGCTCGTGCGCACTGAACTGGTCTGCGACGGCGGTAAGGCGCGTCTGAGGCTGCGCCAGCAGCGTTTCTTTCCGGCCGGTTCGAGCGGCGACGCGCAGGCGCAGCGCTGGGGCATTCCGTTCTGCGTACGCAGCGGCAAGGGCGATGTCGCGGTGACGCAGTGCCAGTTGCTCGACCAGCCCCGCGCGGAAATGGTGCTCGACGGCGGCGACTGCCCGGACTGGTACCTGCCCAACGCCGAAGCGCGCGGCTACTACCGTATCGCGCCGGCGCCGTCCGACCTGAAGGCGCTGACTCGCGTTGCCGGCAAGCTCAATGATCGCGAGCAGCTCGCCTTTGCCGATGCGATCAAGGCAGGTTTCGAGCAAGGCGATGTCGATGCGGCCAGCGTGCTGGAAGCGATCGACACCCTGGCCGTGGCAAAGACGCGGGAGGTCGCCATTGCGCTGCTGCCCGAACTGGTCTGGATACGCCGCAACCTCGCCGACGACCGCGCGCGCCAAGCGATCGACAGCCACGTGGAGCAGATCTACCTGCCGCGTCTCGTGCAACTCGGCTATGTGCGTCGTGCCGGCGAAAGCGAGGACGATGCGCTGCTGCGCGCGGATCTGGCCGAACTGCTGGCGCGCAAGGTCGACAGCAAGCGCGTGCGCGCCGCATTGCTGGAACAGGGCAGGTCGGTGCTTGAGGGCGACGGCAAAGGCCGCCTGCGTTTCGGCGCGGCCAACTACGACCTGCTCGGCACGGTGCTCGCGGTGACGGTGCAGGAGCTTGGCGCGACCGCGGTCGATGCGCTGATCGCCGAGCTGGCCAGGAACAGCGATGCCAACCTGCGCATGAGCATGGTCATGGCCCTGGGTGCCACCACCGATCCGGTACAGGGCGAACGCGTGCGTGAGTTCGCGATCGGTCCGGCCGCCAAGGTCAGCGAGACCGCTCGCCTGCTCGGCGTGCATCAGTACGATCCGCGCAATCGCGCGGCGCTGTGGACCTGGTTCCAGCGCCGTTATGCGCAGGTCGTTGCGCACACGCCGGTCTTCATCCACGGCGACCTGCCCGAACTCGTCAGCGAGGGCTGGTGCGACAAGGACCAGGCCGTGCGCGTGGCGCGCTTTTTTGGGCGCAACGCTGACACGGCCAGCGGCACGGCGCAGGGGCTGGCACGCGCGCAGGAGGCAATCACGCTCTGCGCGGCCCGGCTTGCCCGGCAGGGCACGGTCGGCCTTGCGCGATGGCTGGAGCGGTGAGCGGCGAACGACGGACTGCGGGGCGCGCGAAGACTTGCGGATGCGGTCGCAGTCTTTTGTGCGCGTCGCGTTCGCCGCACGCAGCCGCGCTCTACAATCGCCGCATCAGGTCCGGGGGATTGCGCCGATGAGCGAAGCCGACAGCAGCCGCAGCGTGTTCGCGCAGGTGCCCGAGCGCAACACCTCCGACAACATTCTGCGCACGGCGCAGCAGCACCATGTCCAGCTGTCGGCCATGGCGGACACCAAGGCCAACATCATCATCACGGTTTCGTCGATCGTGCTGACGCTGTCGTTGGGCAAGCTCACCGAGCCGGGCCTGCGCGTGGCGGTGCTGATCCTCATCGGCTTCACGCTGGTCGCGCTGCTGCTCGCGATTCTTGCGGTGCTGCCGAAATACCGGCCGCTGCGCCTGCACAGCGAAGAACTGCCGTCGCACTTCAATCTGCTGTTTTTCGGTCATTTCTCCGAGATTTCGCGCGAGCGCTTCCTGCAGGAAATGGCACGCACGCTGGAGCCCGGCGGCACGATCTACGAGACGCAGGCCAAGGATCTGTATTCGCTGGGCCTGTACCTCGCGCGGCACAAGTACCGCTACCTGCGCCTGAGCTACCTGTTCTTCCTCGCGGGCTTCGTATTCGCCTGCGGAGAGCAGGCGGTGCAGATGATGCTGGGATGAGCATGGACCGCCCGAAGGACGACAGGGACGATCAGGTCAGGCTGCTGGCCTTCGCGCTGTTTCAGATTCGGGTACTACTCGCGGGGCATGTGAGCTTCACTGGCGATCGGGAGCGGATGATTCCCGCCGACGAAGGGACGCGGGTCGCCGCCAATCTCGCCTACGCACTGCACAACCCGGCTCTGGCGATCATGGCTGGCGAATCGTTCGATCTCGATCTGGCGTTAAAGCAAATAGAGCGCGTGGACCGCCTTTTAGGCGCGGACACGATAGCGGCGCTGGAGCACGCGTTCCCGCATCTGCGGCGAAATGTGCGCTAACCCGTGATCGCTGCGATGCCTTCGGTTTAGCCGCTCCTGCGCGGTGAAACCCACATCGTGATGTCAGCGTCGAACACGGCCTCGTTCTGCGCGTCGCGCACTTCGACTTTCGCGTGCAGCTCCTGCGCCTGGGTCGGTTCGGTGATCAGCGGCACGAGCGCGGTGGCGGTCATCACCCCGCTGGCTTTTTTCAGATAGCGCACGCTCATGCCCTTGGGAATCCAGCGTGTGCCGGCGGGGATGGTCGCGTCGGTGGCGAGGCCGCCGGCCAGCTCTGCCATGTTGCACAGCGCGATCGCGTGCACCGTGCCGATGTGGTTCTGCACGCGGCGGCGCTGGCGGATGCGCACGACGCAACGCCCGGCCTCGAGCAGGTCGACGGTCGGCGAGATGCTGCCGAAGTAGGGTGCGCGCCAGCAGATCAGGCGTGAATACAGCCACCGGCCGGCGGCGGAACGCCCGAGTTTGTGGAACAGGCTTAGTGCTTCGGAGGCCATGGGCAGTGACAGTGGAGAGGCGAGAGGAGTGAGGAAACAGTGGGAGAAGCGGCGGCAAGTGCGTCTACTCGTCGCTCACTTCTCCCCACTCTTTCCTGCCTTCAGGCTACCGAGCGCAGCACGGTCTTGCCGTGTTTTACCGCTGCTTCGAGTTCACGCGGATCGAAATCATCCACGCTGATGAACTCGAACGTCGCCGTGCGCACGCGTTCCAGCAGCTTGCGCTCTTCGCTCGTGACACCGCCGCCGGCCTCGACTTCAGCCAGCTGGCCGTTGTAGTCGTAGGCTTTCACGTTGAGCGTCTTGACCGCCTTGAGGAACTTGCGCTCGACCGGTTCGGCCGCGATCACGTCGGCGAGCAGTGCGTTCATGCGGCCGATGGGATTGTTTGCATTCGGCGTAAGGTATACATCGCCAGCGAGGCGGTCGCGCGTCTCGTTCGGCGCGCACAGGATGGCTGCCACGCGCCGGCCGAGGCGATCCGACGGCGGCACTTCGCGCCGGCCCAGCGGAAAGATCAGCGTGCGCAGCAGCCACGCGATCGGACGCACCGGAAAATTGCGCAGCACGCCGTCGAGCGCCATCTGCATGCGCCAGACGCAATCGTGGAAGGCCCAGGCCAGCAAGGGCTGGTCGGCGACCGGGCGACCCTGGTCCTCATAGCGCTTGAGCATGGCCGAGGCGATATAGAGGTTCGACAGCACGTCGCCGAGGCGCGCGGAGATCTTCTCCTTGAACTTGAGCTTGCCGCCGAGTACCAGCATCGAGGTATCGGCCATCAGCGCGAGCGCAGCCGCGTAGCGATTGAGCTTGCGGTAGAAGCGGCGCGTGTACTTGTCGCCCGGGGCCGAGCCGATCTTCGCGTGAGTGACGCCGAGCACGAAGCTGCGCACGGCGTTGGAAATCGCAAACCCGATGTGGCCGAACAGCGCCTTGTCGAACGCCTTGATGCGCTCGGAATAGTCGCTGAGCTGGGCTGCCTGCATTTCCTTGAGTACGAACGGATGGCAGCGGATCGCGCCCTGGCCGAAGATCATCATGCTGCGCGTCAGGATGTTCGCACCTTCGACCGTGATCGCGATCGGCGCGCCCTGCCAGGCGCGGCCGGCGTAGTTGCGGGGGCCGAGGATGACGCCCTTGCCGCCGTGCACGTCCATGACGTCCTTGGCGATCTCGCGGCCGAGTTCGGTCGCGTGGTACTTGCCGATGGCCGAGGGCACCGACGGCTTCTCCCCGCGATCCACCGCGGCGGCGGTCGCGCGCGACAGCGCGCTGATCGCATACGTGTAGCCGCCGATGCGTGCGAGTGCTTCCTCGACGCCTTCGAAGCGGCCGATGGCCATGCCGAACTGCTTGCGGATGCGCGCATACGCGCCGGTCGCGATCGCACCGATGCGCGCGGCGCCGGTCGCATTCGACGGCAGCGAGATCGCCCGGCCTACCGACAGGCATTCGACCAGCATGCGCCAGCCTTCGCCGGCCATTTCCGGTCCGCCGATCAGCTGCGACAGCGGCACGAACACGTCCTTGCCGCGCACCGGACCGTTCTGGAACGGGATGTTCAGCGGCATGTGGCGGCGCCCGATCTCGAGGCCCTTGGTGTCGCGCGGCAGCAGCGCCAGCGTGATGCCGAGATCGTCGGTATCGCCGAGCAGCTGTTCCGGGTCGTACATGCGGAAGGCGAGGCCGACCACCGTCGCGATCGGCGCCAGCGTGATGTAGCGCTTGTCGAAGGTCAGGCGCACGCCGAGCACGTTGGCGCCGTTCCACTCGCCCTTGCAGACGATGCCGTAGTCCGGGATCGACGTCGCATCCGAACCCGCGTAGGGACCGGTCAACGCAAAGCACGGGATCTCCCGGCCGTCGGCCAGACGCGGCAGGTAGTAGTCCTTCTGGTCCTTGGTGCCGTAGTGCAGCAGCAGTTCGGCCGGACCCAGCGAATTCGGCACGGCCACGGTGGAGCCGATCGTCGTCGACACGCTCGCGAGCTTCTGCAGTACCACCGAATGCGCCAGTGCCGAGAACTGCAGGCCGCCGTATTCGCGCGGAATGATCATGCCGAAAAACTTGTTCTTCTTGAGAAATTCCCACACGGCCGGAGGCAGGTCGGCCAGTTCGTGAGTGATCTCCCAGTCGTTGGTCATGCGGCAGAGTTCTTCCACCGGGCCGTCGAGGAAGGCGCGTTCGTCAGCCGAGAGCGTCGGCACTGGCTCCCGCAGCAACTGGTTCCAGTTCGGCTTGCCGCTGAACAGTTCGCCTTCGAAACCGACGGTGCCGGCTTCAAGCGCGATTTTCTCTGTTGGTGACAGCTGTGGGGTTATCTTCTGGTAGATCGTGAGCAGCGGCGCGCTGAGCCGCGTGCGGCGCAGGTCGGGAAGATTCAGTGGCACCGCCACGAGCGCGAATACCAGCAGCGTGGCCGAGGTCGCCACCCAGTGCGCATCGGCGAGCACGCCGATCGCGACGATCGCGACTGCGGTCGCGATGCTCCAGGTGCGCAGGCTCGCGCGCCGATAGGAGCAGACCAGCGTCACGACGAGCGCGGCCAGCAGGGGAAGCCAGTGTTGCATGGTGAACTCCTCAGTAGATCAGTTCCGTCCCTGAGGCAGGGTCCGGACGAAGGAAAGCACAGCATCGGTGAACAGGTCATTGCGGTCGCCGGCGACCATGTGGGTGGCACGCGGCACGACGACGTGGCGCGCCTGCGGCACGAGGTCGAGAAATTCGGAAATGGTGGATTGCGAGACGACATCGCTGTCACTGCCCGAGAGCAGCAGCACGGGAACACGAATCTGGCGCGCCGCTTCGATCAGCGTGCTCTGGTGGCGTTCGCCGTTCTCGGCGATGCGCTCGAGCAGGGCCGGATCCCAATGCCAGCGATAGCGGCCGTCTTCGCGCTGTACCAGCAAGGACTGCAGGCGTTGCGGCGAACGCGGCTCCTGCCTGTGCGGCAGATACACCGCAATACTGGCGGCCGCTTCATCGAACGAGGCGAAACCATCGGGATGCGCACGCATGAAGGCGAGGATGCGCTCGACGCCGGCGGTTTCCCAGCGTGGCGTGATGTCGACGAGGACCAGGGCGCGGAACAGTTGCGGATTGCGCGCCTGGGCCAGCAGGCCAACCAGGCCGCCGAACGATGCGCCGACCAGCACCGGTAACGAGCCGGCGAAGCCGGCCATGAGGTTCAGATCGCTGACGAACTGGTCAATGGCGTACTCGCCGTCCGCGAGCCAGTCGCTGCTGCCGTGGCCGCGCGCATCGGCGCACAGGCAGAGAAAACCCTGCCCGGCGAGCTGGGTGGCGCTCGCATTCCACGCCTTACGGGTCTGGCCGAAGCCGTGGGTGAAGACCAGGGACTGATTACCGGCCATGCCGTGCAGATCGCACGAGAGGCGCAGGCCGTCTTCGGCGACCATGCTCAGTGCGGCCTTGTGATTCAACATCTTGGATGGGGTGAGTCGGGCTTCAAACATACGTTTGAGTATCCCCGGAGAACTAGAGTATTCAATCCGAGATACCTCGTCTTTTCATCAAATCTTTCTGAAAACAGGTGTCCATACGGTCGCATTCAGTAGGTTCGGGGCGTACCGCTGCCACGGCGGTCCTGCCGGAACCAATGCCATGAAACAAGCACGAACTGGCGTGATCCGCCTTGAGAATCGCGGCCGCCTCTCCCCGGTAGACTGGGAACACGCTGCGCTGGAGGCCATCGCCGAGCAGGGCATCGGTGCCGTTGCGATCGAGCCGCTGGCACGTCGCCTGGGGGTGACCAAGGGAAGCTTCTATTGGCACTTCCCTACTCGGGAAGCCCTGCTCAAGGCGGCGCTGCAACGCTGGGAGCGCATGGACGAGGAGGAATTCCGCGGCGTCGAGCCGATCAGGGACCCGCGCGAGCGCTTGCGTGTCCTGTTCCGCCGCACCAGCCGCGAAATGCAGTCACATGTCGTCTACTCCGCGCTGCTGCGCGCGCTCGACCATGCTTCAGTGCAGCCAGTGATGTCGCGCGTTTCGCAGAAGCGCATCGATTTCCTGAACGTCGCTTACCGCCCGTTGGGCCTGGAACGCTCCGCCGCGTCCTACCGCGCGCGTCTGGCCTACGCTGCTTACGCCGGATTCCCGCAGCTGTCGCTGCAGCTGGGCCTGCCGCGTCTGTCGCATGCGGTGTTCGACGGATACATCGATCACGCGATATCCACCCTGATCCCGGCGTGACCGCGTCGTCTTGACGCAACTCCTTGATAAGCCAAAGGGCTACCAGCCGATTTGTTGCAATGCTGGCGGCCCGCCGCTAACGTGGCCTGTCTCACTTCAGGCACGGGCCCTGGCGGGCTCAGGATCAGGACATGGCAAGCAAGCTCGACGCGTTGAACCGATGGGTGGATGAAGTCGCTCGTCTGACTCAACCGGATCGCATCCACTGGTGCGACGGCTCGGAAGCGGAGTACCAGGCCCTGGTCGAGCTCATGCTCGACACTGGCGATGTGAGCGAGCTGAATCCCGCTACGCACCCGAACTGCTACCTGCACCGGTCCAACCCCAGCGACGTCGCCCGCGTCGAGCATCTGACCTTCGTCTGTTCGCGCGATGCCGACGACGCCGGCCCCAACAACCATTGGATGGAACCCGCCGAGGCGCACCAGAAGATCGACGCGCTGTTCGCCGGCTGCATGAAAGGACGCACGCTGTATGTAGTCCCCTACTGCATGGGACCGATCGATTCCCCGCTCGCGCGCTGCGGCGTTGAGATCACCGACAGTCCCTACGTCGTCGCCAACATGCGGATCATGACGCGAATGGGCGCAGCGGCCCTGGCCCGTATCGAGCGCGAAGGCAGTTTCGTCAAGGGTCTGCATTCGACCGGCGATCTCGATCCGGCCAAGCGCTTCATCATGCATTTCCCGGAAGAACTCACGATCAAGTCGATCGGTTCGGGCTACGGCGGCAATGCCCTGCTCGGCAAGAAATGCCATGCGCTGCGCATCGCGTCCTGGCAGGCGAGACAGGAGGGCTGGCTGGCCGAGCACATGCTGATCGTCGGCCTGGAGAGCCCACAGGGCGAAACCCACTACGTCGCCGCCGCGTTTCCATCAGCCTGCGGCAAGACCAATCTGGCCATGCTGATCCCGCCGGCCGCCTATCCCGGCTGGAAGGTCTGGACCATCGGCGACGATATCTGCTGGATGCAGCCTGGCGCCGATGGCCGCCTCTGGGCGATCAACCCCGAAGCCGGGTTCTTCGGCGTCGCGCCGGGGACCAGCCGCTCGACGAATCCGAATGCGCTGGCCATGCTCGACCGCGACGCAATCTTCACCAACGTGGCCGAGACGTCCGATCAGCAGCCGTGGTGGGAAGGTCTGCCGGACGGCAAGCCGGTGCGGGACTGGCAGGGACGCGATTTCGATCCGGCAAACGGGCCGGCAGCGCACCCCAATTCCCGCTTCACCGTCAGCGCGAGGCAGTGCGCGAGCTGGTCGCCGCGTGCGGAAGATCCGCAGGGCGTACCCATCTCCGCGATCATCTTCGGCGGCCGGCGCGAATCGCTGGTGCCGCTGGTTTTTGAATCGCGCGACTGGAAGCACGGCGTACTCGTCGGCGCAGCGATGGGTTCGGAGACCACGGCCGCAGCGACCGGTGCGGTCGGTGTGCTGCGGCGCGACTCGATGGCCATGAAACCGTTCTGCGGCTACAACTTCGCCGACTACTTCGCGCATTGGCTTGGCTTCGACAAGCCGAATGCCAAGCTGCCGAAGATCTTTCACGTCAACTGGTTCCGCAAATCTGACGGCAAGTTCGTGTGGCCCGGTTTCGGCGACAACATGCGTGTGCTGGAATGGATCGTGGGCCGCTGCAAGGACACGGCCGGCGCCATCGAGACGCCGATCGGCAACGTGCCCCGGCGCGAAGACCTGAATCTGGCCGGCCTCAACCTGACTGACGCCGATCTCGATCTGCTGCTGAGCGTCGACCAGGAGGGCTGGGCCAGGGAATACGCCAGTATCGGCGAATACCTGGAATCCTTCGGGCCGCGCACGCCGGACGCGCTGAAGCGCGAGCACGCACGCGTCCGGGACGAGCTGGCCGAGCCCGCGCTGCAGCCCAAGGTTGCTGTCGGCTGATCCGGCTGCGGCCGGCGGACGTGGACACGTCGCCGCATCCGCGCGCCGCGGAGGGCGCCATGGTGTCTCGCGGCCGAACTCGTCCGCGCGTGATTCCGTGGTGAGGGCTTACTACTGCCATCGCTTCGTTCTGCCGCTGCCGCCGGAGCATCGCTTTCCGATGGCCAAGTACGCGCTGCTCCATGTGCGTGTCGCGGCGGTGGCCGACACGGCCGGGATCGAGCTGATCGAGCCCGGACCGGCCAGCGACGGCGACCTCTGCCGCGCGCACACGGCGGACTATGTCCGGCGCGCCTGCCAGGGCGAACTCGACGCGACCGAGCAACGCAAGATCGGGTTTCCGTGGTCGCCGGCGATGATCGAGCGCTCGCGACGGTCCAGCGGTGCGACGATGGCGGCGCTGGAACACGCGCTGCGTGGCGGCCGAGTCGCGGTGAATCTGGCCGGGGGAACGCATCACGCGTTTGCCGACCATGGTGCCGGCTACTGCGTGTTCAATGACTCCATCGTCGCCGCACGGCATGCACAGGCCGGTGGCCTGGCGCGGCGTGTGCTCGTCATCGATCTCGACGTGCACCAGGGCAACGGTACCGCGTCTATCGCGCGCGACGACGCGAGCATCTACACGTTTTCGTTGCATGGCGAGCGCAACTATCCGGCGCTCAAGGAACGCAGCGACCTCGACGTGGAACTGCCCGACGGCTGCGACGATGCGCACTATCTCCAGGCGCTGGCCCAGCACTTGCCGCAAGCGCTGGCTGCCGCCGATGCGGATGCGGCTATCTACCTCGCGGGTGCGGATCCGTATGTCGGCGACCGTCTAGGTCGGCTCGCCCTGAGCAAGGCTGGTCTCGCCGAGCGCGATCAGATGGTGCTGGATGCCTGCGTGCGGCATGATCTGCCGCTCGCGATCAGCATGGCGGGCGGCTATGCGGCGGACGTTGCCGACATCGTGGACATCCACTACGCCACCGTCCTGGCCGCCGCAGCCTGCGCGCGCCGTGTGGCAGCGGTTTAAACCCCGCGTCCGGTTCCGGCATCCAAGCCGGCACCATGAATACAGCCTGCCTACCCATGAGTCATGCGATGCCTGAGCCGGCGACCGCCCCTGCCGACGACGGCGTACTGGTGCGGCGATCGATGGACGGGGACATCCGCGCCTTCGAATTGCTGTATCGCAAGCACGTAGGCCGTGTGCACGGGGCCATCCTTCGCATCGTCGGCATGAACCACGCGCGCGCCGACGAGCTGACCCAGGACGCTTTCGTGCGCGCCTGGCAGAAGCTCGCCGGATTCCGCTTCGAAAGCGCATTCTCGACCTGGCTGTACCGGCTCGGCGTGAATGTGGCACTGATGGACCTGCGCGGCAGCGGCAAGGAACAGAATGTGGAAGACGATGTGCTCGAACTGGCGGCCGGCGGCGACGTGCCGTTCTGCGCCGGCGAGCGCGCCGACCTGGAGCAGGCAGTGGCCAAACTGCCGCCGCGCGCCCGCGCCGTGCTGGTATTGCACGATGTGGAAGGGTGGAAACATGAAGAAATTGCACGCGAGCTCGGCATGGCCGTCGGCTCGAGCAAGGCACAACTGCACCGTGCCCGCGGGCTGGTACGCAAACTCCTCGGAGCAGCCGCATGAGCGAACATGACTTCCAGTGGCGACGCCAGCTGCGCGACCTTTCCGGTCCGGTGCAGCCGCAGCGCGACCTGTGGCTCGACATCGCCGGCCGCATCGCCGCCGAGGCGCAGCAGCCGCCGACCATCGCGCCGCGTTCGCGGCGCTGGATCGTCAGCCTGGCCGCCGCGGCCAGCGTCGCGCTCGCCGTGCTCGTCGCCGGCCTTATGCAGCAGCCGTCGACGACGGAGGCGCCGCGCGTGGCGCAGCCTTCGCGCAAAGTCGATCCGGCTACGGCCATCGCCAACGTCGACAGCCAGTTCAAGCAGGTGCGCACGCAGGATCCGCGCCTGGCCGCAGCGTCCGTCGAACTTGACGCCGCCGCGGACGAGATCCGCCAGATGCTGCAACAACAACCCGATGCGGTATTTCTCGTCGGACTGCTCAACCGTACCAACGAACGACGGCTGAAACTTGCGCGCATGGGGCAAGCGTCGAGCTGATCCCGTCCCCGGAGAAGACATGAAAACGAAATTGCTGGTCCTGAGCGTGCTGCTTGCCCCCGGCCTTGTGCTCGCCGGCACGCCCATCAACGAAACCCGCCAGGTCGATGCGCGCGTGCGCATCGATGTCAGCAACGTCAAGGGCGCGGTCAACGTCAGCGCGTGGGACAAGAACGAGGTCGGCATCACCGGCACCCTCGGCGAAGGCGCCAAGCGCCTGGCCATCGAAGGCGGCGGAGGCCAGCTGACCGTCCGCGTCGAAGGCCCCGACAAGTCCGGCGGCTGGCTCGGCTGGGGCTCGGACTCCTCGATGCAGGAGTCCATCCTCAACCTCAAGGTGCCGCGGGCCGCGTCTCTAGAGGTCGGCGTGGTCAGCGCCGAAGTCGCGGTCGCCGACCTGTCCGGCGGCGAACTGCAGATCGATTCGGTATCCGGGCGCATCCGGCTGTCGGCGGTGCAGAGTCCCCGGCTGCGGCTGGAAAGCGTCAGCGGCGACGTGGAGTTCGACGGCAAGGCCGACGACGCGTCGATCGAAACCGTCAGCGGCGATGTCATCGCTCGCGGCGTCGGTAGCCGCATGCGGATGGAAACCGTCTCCGGCAACCTTCGTGCCGCGGCCGCCGCGCCGCTGAAGCAGACCGAGGCAAGCAGCGTATCGGGCGACATCGAGATCACCGGCGGCCTTGAAAAAGGCGGCCGCATCGAGATCGAGACCATGAGCGGCGACGTGCGTCTGAACTTGCCCGCCAGTGTCTCGGCCAAGATCGAAGCGGAAAGTTTCAGCGGCACGCTGCGCTCGGACTTCGGCACCGTGCAGAAACCCGAACACGGCCCGGGCTCCAGCCTGAACGCGAAAGCCGGCGACGGCGACGGCGATATCTCGGTCGACAGCTTCAGCGGCGATGTGACGATACGGCGCGAGTAGCGCCGATGGATTGCGCGCCGGGGCGATACGCCGATGGCGCGCGCCCCCGCCTTGGCCGCTTCACTCACTCCCCCGAGGGCCCAACGGGCTGGAGAGGGCCTGTCGCACTGTCTCGCGATGCGCGTTTGCGGAGCGGCTGGTTCTATTGTCGGTAACGCGGCTAGAACAAAAGATAAGTCGACAAGATGTACTTGTCGCCCGAGCGCGGCGGCGGTGCCTCGTGCTGGTACATCCAGTACGGCGGAAACATCAGCAGGCGCCCGGCGCGTGGCTGCACGCTGACGCCGAGATCCGGGAAACAGGTCTCGCCGCCGTCGGCGACGTCGTTCAGATACCACAGGAACACCAGATAGCGGTTCGCCACGGCGTCGATCGAGTCAAAGTGCAGTTGGAATCGCTCCGCGCCGCCGGGACGGTAGCGCTTGATCACCAGTTCGCTGATGCGCCGCGCCGGTGGGATGGCGATGCGCAGCCCGATGTCGCGGTTGTAGCGCGCGAGGTTGGCGTCGATGTGCGCGAGCAGGAATCCGCGGAACGCCTGGTCCGACAGGGGTGAGATGTCGAGTTCGGTCCAGGCGCTGTCCTCCAGGCCGGCGCGCTGTTGGCCGCCGTTGCCGCGCTGGAAGCGCGCAAGACCGTTGAACGAACCGACGAGCCGTGTGCAGGTGGCCGTGTCCAGGTCGTCTTCGTAGCAGCGCAGATAGTGTCGCAGCGTGCCGCGGTCCTCGTTCACCAGCGATAGCCCCAGCGCTGCAGGTAGGGATCGAGCACGGAACGCAACGGCGCGATCCAGTCGGCATAGGCACGCCATCGGTCGATCGCGCGTGTGTTCACCGGTTCGGCAACCTGAGCGTAGCTTGGCGTGGAGATGTAGCCGCGCTCGTGCGCACGCGCCTCCGGCCGCAGCAACGCGTCGTCCCAGGGCAGTTGCAGGAAATCGGTCAGCGCGCGCGCGCGCTGCGGCAGGTCGGCGACCAGGTCCTCGTAGCGCGAGACGAAGACGTCACCGCCGAGCACGGCGTGCTGATCCAGCCAGAAGTCCATCGCGGTCGCATAGCCGCGCGCGGTCGACTCCAGCGTTGCGCACAGCGCAACGAACACCGGCGAGCGGAAGTTCTGCATGTAATTGCTGAGCACCACATCGGCCGGGTGGCGCAGCGCAAGCACGATGCGGGCGTGCGGATAGAGGCGGCGCAGCAGCGGCAGCTTCAGCAGGTTCAGCGGATTCTTGTCGACGAGCTGCGTGGCTTCGCTCCAGTCGACGTGGTGCGCGACGCGTTCGCGATAGATCGCGCGCATGGCAGCGCATTGGCCGGCGCTGAGTCGGCCGAGATCTTCGGGATAGCGCAGTCCGCTGCTCTGCATGTACTCGATGAGATCCTGCAGATACGGGCGCTCGTCCATGCACGCCAGCGCCGGGTGTGCATCGAGCATGGTTTCCAGCAGCGTCGTGCCCGATCGCGGGAACCCTACGACGAAGATCGGGCTTGCCGTTGCGTCCGGCGCCGCCGGGTCGGGCGGCCAGGCGGAATACTGCTGCGCAGCGAGCCGGTGCCGCGCGATCGCGAACGGTCCGCCGGCGTGGTCGAGCAGGTCCGGCGCGCGCGCGCGGGTCTGTGCGCAGCGGACCGCGTGGGCGTGTTGTAGCGCGCGCATTGCGGCGGCCGGATCACCGTCGCGATCGCACGCGCGCGCCAATGAAAAATACAGGTTCGCGTTATGCGCCGATGCACCGCCGTCGCGCAGCAGCGCCTCGTGCTGCGCCCGCGTGGCCTGCACATCCTGTCCGCGCGAGGCCAGTGCCGCGTGCAGCAGAGCCAGATCTTCCGCCATCGCCGCGCCCAGATCGTCGCGGGCCGCCAGTGCCTCGGCTATGGCCGCCGCTTCGGGCAGGCGGTTGCAGCGCTCATGCACGGCGGCCGCGCGCAATAGCACGCGCGGATGCTGCGGATCGCGCGCATAGGCCAGCTGCAGCAGATTCTGCGCCGCGGCGGGGGCGTCGAGCCGGAACAGCAGCCAGGCCGCTTCTGCCAGCAGCGCGCCGTCTGCCTCGTGCCAGCGCAGGTCATGGTTCAGCAGCTCGCGTGCCTTGCGCGGCTCGCCGGCGTCAAAAGCCGCGACGGCCGCGTAGGTGCGGATTTCCGCGTCCTGCGGCGCCTGCAGCAGCGCGCGCTCGAGCCACCGCGTCGCCGCGACCGGCTCGGACGCATCGAGCGCGTTGAGGCCGAGATTCAGCAGCACCCCGGCGCGTTCGCCGCCGCGTCGCAGCGCTTCGCGCAGTGCGGTGTCGGCCTCGTCGTTGCAGCCGGCGTCGCGTAGCGCGTTGCCGAGGTTGTTGCAGGCTTCGAAGCCGGCGCCGGGCAGGGCGGCCTGGGTACGCAACAGCGGTATGGCCTCGTCGAAACGCTGCTGCGCCTGCAGGCTCAGTGCGAGCAGGGTGCTGGCTGCGGCGTCGGTCGCATCCGTCGCGAGCGCCTGCAGGCAGACCTGCTCGGCTTCGCGATAGCGGCCGTTTTCGATATGAGTGAGCGCGTCTGCGAGCATGTGGGGACCGGCGTGGCGGGACGATCCCAGTATCTGCGGGGCCGTTCCGCGACGGCAATCGATACGGGACCGCAGCGGGCCATTCGCGCAGTTGCGGCAACGCACCGCGTGCCATCTCGGCGCGACGCCTGCTATGCGACAATCCCGATTTCCTGCGGGCGCCTGTGCTGCGCCGTGACGAGCCGTCTGCCGTGATCATTTCGCACAAGTACCGTTACATCTTCTTCGCCGTGCCCAAGACCGGCACACATTCGATCCGCCAGGCGCTGCGTCCCTACATGGACGAGGCCGATCAGGAACAGGTCGGCCTGTTCGTGCAGAAGCGCTTCACGATGCCGGAACTCGGTGCGATCGGCCACGGCCATCTCAGCGTGCGCCAGGTCGAGCCGGTGCTGGGCGAGGTGTTCCGCGACTATTTCAAGTTCGCGTTCGTGCGCAATCCCTACGACCGCTTCGTTTCGTACTGCGCATTCATGACGCGCGAGAGCGGCCAGTTCGAGCAGAATCCGCGCGCGGTCATGCGCCATTTCATCCGTGATCGACCACCGCTGGAGCACATCCTGTTCCGGCCGCAATACCAGATGCTGGTGGATGCGCAGGACCGTCTCGCGATGGATTTCGTCGGCAGGAGCGAGCATGCGCAGGCCGACTACGAACGGATCTGCGCGCGCCTGGGTTTTCCGGCGGAAACGCTGGGCCAGGCCAACAGCTCGAAGCATCGCCCGTATGCGGAGTACTACGACGACGAGCTGCGCGCGCTCGTCGGCAATTTCTACAGTCGGGATCTCGAACTGTTCGGCTACGAGTTCGCCGGCCCGGTCGACTGAACCGCACGGCGCGATCCGCGGCGCAGGGCGGCGGCCAGCGCTGCGGCGATACTGCCGGCGGCGACAGACGTGATGTCGAACACATCCAGCCGTGCCCAGGCGATGGCACCGGCCAGTTCGAAGCCGATGTTGCCGAGGATGTCGGACAGGCGCATGCCCAGCAGCATGGCGACGCGGCCACTCGCGATCATCCACAGCGCGTAGCCCGAAGCGAGCAGCGCGAATGTCGCGGCGCACAGCGCGGCCAATGCGGTACTGCGTGGTCCGTTGCCGGCCAGTACACGGCCGATGAACAGGCCCAGCGGCAGGGCCAGGAAACTTAGTTCATCCTGCCGCCACAAGGCCGCGAGCGCCCACACCGCGCCGCCAGCCAGTGCGACCATCAGCGCGGTGGCGAGGCCGAACAGGTTCAGCGTTGGCAGCCGCCGCTCAGCGCCCATCGTGGTGATCGTGAGTGCGCGGAACGTTCGGCATCGGCATGAGGCGTTTTCGGCGGCGAAGGACCGCGCATCATAGCCGCGCCGCCAGGCGGGCGTCTGCCGCCTGCTACGTATCCGGGTCCAGCAGCCAGGCCTGCGGATGGTGTCGAAAACCGATGTGTGGGTAGTAGTCGACGGCCGCGGGCGCGGCGAGCAGCACGATCTTGGCCTGTGGCGCCGTAAGTTGAGTTCGACGTATGAGTTCGCGGCCGATGCCGCGGCGCTGATGCGCCTCGTGCACGGCGAGATCGGCCAGATACGTCGTGAAGCCGAAGTCGCTGAGGCTGCGCGCGATGCCGATGAGCTGCGCGCCGTCCCATGCCGTTATGGTCAGGTTCGCATGGGCGAGCATTGCGCCGAAGCGAGCGTCGTCGCCGATTGGTCGGCGCGCGCCGAGCGAGCAACTGGCATACAGCGCGCGCGCCGTGGCGAGGTCCGGCACGCAGTCGTCGCGATAGTCGATCATGTGCCGGCACCGTCATTGGCGATCACGCGCCGCACCGACGCGGGCAGCGCCACTGTGCAATCGTCGGCGGGAATCGGTGCTGCATAGCGCGTCTGCAGCGGCACCACGCCGGCCCAGAGAGCGAGGTCGCGGTCGGCCGGATCGTCGCGCGGTCCGCCTTCGCGGACTTTCGCGCTCGCATCGTCGATGGTGAAGCGCAGCAGCAGGGTCGCGGCCAGCTCGTTGCGGTCCGATGGCCGCGACTCCGCCGCGCGTCCCGGCAGGATCGCATCGACGAAGCGCGCGAGCGCGTCGGCCTTTTGCGCCGGGTCATCCACGACGCGCGCGGTGCCGAAGCACACGACCGAGCGGTAGTTGGCCGAATGGTGGAAGTGCGAGCGCGCCAGCACCAGTGCATCGACGTGGCTGACACTGACGCAGGCCGGAATGCCGTCCGCCAGGCCGCGCATGAGCCGGCTTGCTATGGAGCCGTGCAGCAGCACGCCATCGCCGTCGCGCGCATATAGCATGGGAATGACGAAGGGCTGGCCGTCGACACAGAACCCTACGTGGGCGAGAAATCCGGCATCAAGCACGGCGTGGACATCTGCCCTGTCGTAGCGGGCGCGGTCTTTGCTGCGGCGGACCTGATGGCGGGCGATGGGGGGCATACGCGGCTCCGGCTCTTGACGTGGCCAGTATCTGGTTCAGAATTGGCTCCACCAAGAACCGCAATCGCTGCGTGCGAAAGGGCCAATCGTGTACCTGGAACTGGATGGCAACGGCGCGCTCTACGCGCAACTCACGCGGGCCCTGAAGGCGGCCATCCTGGCCGGACGGGTCGCTGCCGGCGCACGCCTGCCGGCTACCCGCGTACTTTCTAGAGAAATGGATCTTTCCCGAAATACTGTCCTGGCCGCTTACGAACAGCTGCATGCGGAAGGTTTTCTCGTCGGCAAGGTCGGTTCCGGCAGCTACGTTGCGGAGATCGAGGCGGCGCGCCAGCCGCGCGCGGCGCCGCGCGTCGTGCCGACCAGTCCAGTGGCGCGCTATGCCAAGCGTGCGCGAGAAGTCTTCGACGACATCATTCCCGGACGGCAGTACAAGGGCCTGCGCTACAACCTGCAATACGGCCTGCCGCTGACCAACCCCACCCTGACCAGCGCCTGGCGCCGCGCGCTGGCCCAGGCCTCGGCGCATGCCGAACTGGACTATCCCGACCCGCAGGGACTGCAAAGCCTGCGCGAGCAGATCTGCGACTACCTGGCACGGCGCCGCGGCATCGTCTGCGCCGCCGACGACCTGCTCGTTGTTTCGGGCACACAGCAGGCGTTCTTTCTCGCCGCGACCGTGCTGGTCGAGGCAGCCGACGGCGTGATTCTCGAAGATCCGCACTACCGCGGCGCCCGCCAGGTATTCCAGGCCCACGGCGCGCGCGTCGAAGCCGTACCGGTGGACGCGGACGGCCTGCGCACCGATGCGCTGCCCGAGCGCGGCGCGCGTCTGATCGTCGTGACGCCGTCGCACCAGTTCCCCGCCGGCGCGGTGATGTCGCTGGCGCGACGGCTGGAACTCATCGAATACGCCGCTCGCCAGCGTGCCTGGGTCATCGAGGACGATTACGACGGCGAGTTCCGCTACGACGCGCACCCGCTCGCGGCGATGCAGTCGCTCGACCGCCACGGCCGCGTGATCTACATCGGCAGCTTCTCCAAGACCCTGTTCCCCAGCCTGCGCCTGGGCTACATGGTGCTGCCCCCGGGGCTGCGTAAAGCATTCGTCGCGGCGAAATGGTTCTGTGACCGCGGTTGTCCGGCGATCGAGCAGGGCGCGCTGGCCCGCTTCATGGCCGACGGCAGCTTCGAGCGGCACCTGCGCGACGCGGCCAAGACCCTCAAGCAGCGCCGCACCGCGATGCTCAACGGCCTGCGCCGTCACGCGCCCGCCGTCGAGGTCGCTGATACCCACGCCGGCATGCATCTGGTCGCCTGGTTGCCCGGCATCAGCCGCAGCCAATGCGAGAAGCTGATTGCGCTGGCAGCCGATCGTGGCCTTGGGCTTTACGCCATCGAACCCTATTTCCTCGGGCAGCCCTCGCGCAACGGCCTGCTGTTGGGCTACGCGAGCCTGCCGCCGGCCGATATCGAGGCAGCCATGAAACTGTTTGGCGCTTGCCTCACCGAACTGGGCCTGGGGCGGCGTCAGGCCGCATAATCCGCGTTTTGCCGGCCGTGCCGGACAGGAATCGAACCGTCACATGTCCGGCTATAGTCATTCTTCCGAACCGATCAAGCTCGAGCGCGACTGCGCCGCCGTCATGGTGCCGCAAGGCGAGGTCGTCACGCTGCCGGCGGGTCAGATCGGCTACATCACCCAGGCGCTGGGCGGCAGTTTCACGGTCTACGTCGAAGGCAACCTGTTCCGCATCCGCGGCGATGACGCCGACGCGATCGGCAAGGAACCGCCGGCGACGATAGAGCTCGACGAGGGCGCCAGTGACGACGAGGTCGAGAAACTGGTCTGGCAGCAACTGCGCACCTGCTTCGATCCGGAAATCCCGGTCAACATCGTCGACCTCGGCCTGGTCTACGAATGTGATCTGGTGCGTGGCGAAAGCGGCGAACGGGAAGTGCGCGTCCGCATGACCCTGACCGCGCCGGGCTGCGGCATGGGCGACATCCTCGTCGACGACGTGCGGGCCAAGGTTGAAGCGATTCCGACGATTGCCGGGGCTGATGTCGAGCTGACCTTTGATCCGCCGTGGACGCACGCGATGATGTCGGATGTGGCGAAGTTGGAAACGGGGATGATGTAGTAGCGTCTGCTACGACGGCCTCAGTCAGTTCTCTGCGGGAGCGCCGGTCGGCGCCAGATTGACGGCGACAGGAAGGCATAGCGCGCCAATCCCCAGAACAGCGCCAGGTTCAGCACGGCGAGCGTGATCGCTAAGTATACTAAGGGATTATGTTGCGACGGCGCGTCCGTCGCATTCAGTATCGCGACAAGACCTTTGACGCCGCTGCTCAGCAGCGCCAGGCCTGCTGCCAGGCACACGACCCACACGGACGGATGGAACAACGCGCGGCGCAGCCTCCAGGCGGCCAGGCCGACGGCTCCAAGACCGTAAATCACCACATAGGCGACATCGATGGCAGGCATCGTGTCGCGGATTGCTGCCTGTACCAGCCCGACGATAACCATGAGGCACAGGTATCCAATGTAGATCCACCACAGCGCATTCCATCGACCGGCGCTTTGCGGCGCAGGAGGCGAAGCGGAGCGCACACTGTCCGGCGCGCGCGGCGCCTGATAGGGATTGCGGTCGAATTCGTCGGGAGAAAACTCCAGTTCAGCGTCGACGGTCGGCGCGGGAGCAGACCTGCCGATCGCGTCAGGCGAGATGCCACGCTGCGCGAGTTCGTCCAGCGCGACCTCGTGTGCCAGTTCGGTCAGCGCGCCGGAACGCGCGCGGCGCAGCAATTCCGCGTCGGCGAGGTCTGAATAGCGCTGTTGCAGGGATTCGCGGGTGATTTCCAATTTGGCTTCGCAATGGTTTGTGCCGAGCGTAGCGCTGTAACGCTGCGAGTTGCCAGATCGGGGCTTGGTGAAATGCGTAGGCGGGTATGTGTTTAGCGGTTTGGCGCGATGTGCTCAGGGGATCTGGAGCGCGGCGCCGCGGGCGCTTCCCAGAAAAACCGCCGCATGCGATGCCGCCGGCATCGCATGGGCGCGAGGTGTGTTTGCAGTAAAGATCAGGAACGCGCCGCCGTTGGCGTCGCGTAGGTGTATCTCCCGCCGGTCGGCGCCGCGGGCGCCTCCCAGAAAAACCGCCGCATGCGATGCCCCCGGCATCGCATGAGCGCGGAGTGTGTCTTGCAGTAAAGATCAGGAACGCGCCGCCGTTGGCGTCGCGTAGGTGTATCTCCCGCCGGTCGGCGCCGCGGGCGCCTCCCAGAAAAACCGCCGCATGCGATGCCCCCGGCATCGCATGAGCGCGGAGTGTGTCTTGCAGTAAAGATCAGGAACGCGCCGCCGTTGGCGTCGCGTAGGTGTATCTCCCGCCGGTCGGCGCCGCGGGCGCCTCCCAGAAAAACCGCCGCATGCGATGCCCCCGGCATCGCATGAGCGCGGAGTGTGTCTTGCAGTAAAGATCAGGAACGCGCCGCCGTTGGCGTCGCGTAGGTGTATTTGCCGCCAGTCGGCGCCGCGGGCGCCTCCTCGAAAAACCGTCGCATGCGATGCCCCCGGCATCGCATGAGCGCGACGGTTTTTCACCACAGCGGTCTGTTGAAATCGAATTCGGGAGTGGCGGTCGGGCGCGCGAAGGCCGGGCCGACGCCGTAGTCGACGCCCAGGCGCAGCAGCAGGTGGGCGCGGTTGATTGAATCGACTTCGGGGGCGATGACGGCGCAGCCGGCCGCGTGGGCCTTGCGCACCAGCGCGAGCAGGGTGTCGCTCATGGACTTCGCGGTGCCGAGTTCGGACACCAGGCCGGCGGACAGGCGCACGAAATCCACGGTCAGGTTCTTCAGCGCGTGTACGGCGGCCCAGTCACGGCCGAAGTCCACCAGGCAGACGCGCACGCCGCTCTGGTGCAGGAACTTCAGGCGTTCGGCAGCGCGTGCACCGGCGTCGATGAGTTCGGAACAGGGCAGCTCGAGCGTCAGGCCGGTGCCTGACAGGTGCCGCTCCTTGAGCTCGCGCGCGAGCCAGTACGGGATGTCCGGATCGAGCAGCGTCGCGACCGATTGCGGCACGAACAGGCGCAGCTGTCGCCCGCGCTTGAGCTGTTCCTCGCGCACGCTGAGCGAGCGCTCGAGCAGCCAGCGGTCCAGCGTCGTCAGCTGGTTGCATTCGGCCGCGACCGGCGCGAGGTCGGCATAGGCGATGGCGACGCCGGCCTGGGTCGTGCTCTTGACCTTGAAGCCGAGCTCGAACTGGCCGCTGAGCTTGCCGGTCAGTGCGACGATGGGCTGAAACTCGAACTGGGTCTGTTCCGGCGTCAGCGGGCGGCTCAGCACTGCGCGCACGGCCAGCATCGGATCCGACGGGAGCAGCGCGGCTTCCTTTGCCTCGAACCACAGCACGCGGTTGCCGCCGAGATGCGCCGCGGCGATCTGTGCGGCCTCGGCGTTCGTCACGACGGCATCGACGCTGCTGTGTTCACCGCCGAGCAGCGCCATGCCGATGCTCGCGCTGACCGGGTGGCTCTGACCCTGGTAGATGAAGGGTTGGCCGGCCAGGGCGAAGCGCAGGCGTTCGGCGATACCGGTGATGTCGCTGCGCGAGCGTCGGTGCAGTAATACGAAATAGTGGAAATCGTTATATTGTGCCGGAAGATCGAGTTCGTCGAGCTGGCTGCGCAGCAGGTTGCCGACATGGGCATCGATCGCGGCAAGGCCAGTCAGGCCGATGCGTTCGCGCAGCTCGCCGGCACGGTCCAGCGCGATCGTCAGCAGCGCCGCGGAACGGTCGCCGAGCGCGGCTCCGAGTTTCTCGATCAGCACGTTGCGCGAATACAGGCCGGTGCGTGCATCGCGGCCGTCCGGATTGCCGATGATCTCGCGCAACCAGTGTGCGCGGCGCACGCGTGAAGTGACCGCGCTGAGCAGGTGCCGCGTCTTCAGCGGCTTGACCAGGAATTCGTCGCCGCCCGCGGCGATCGCGTCGAAACGCAGATTCACCGCGGAGGCATCGGCGGCCAGGATGATGGGCATCGCCGCGTATTCGGGCTGTTGCCGGATCATCTGGGTCAGCTCGATGCCGCCGACATCGGGTAGGTTGCAGTCGATCACGACCACGTCGGGACGGAACTCGGCCAGCGCGGTCAGGGTGCCCTGGCCGTTGCCGACGATGCGTGCGGTCATTCCGCGTTCGGCCAGTGCCCGTGCCGCCTCGATGGCGTTGTGCCGGTCCGGCGCAACCAGCAGAACGCGCCAGGCCGGCGCATCGTTGTGGGCGAGCAGTTCGTCGATCTTGGCCAGCACGCGCAGGCTGTCCACCGGCGCCTGGAAAAAACCTGCGGCGCCGGCACGCATCGCGAGCAGACGGTGACCGAGATCGGCATCGGGCGAGACAACGATGAGGCTGGGCAGCGCTTCGCCATCGGCTGCGAGCTTGTCGTAGATTGCGCGCACCCGGCCGTAGATGCGTAGCTTGCGCGCATCGAGGATGAGCGCACCGGGTACGGCATTCTCAAGAAAGCTCAGCAGATCCTCGGATTGTGCCGACACACGGGTATCGAAGCCGCGTTCGCGCAGGGCGCTGAGCAGGCCCGGCGCGACGCTGTCGTCGATGCCGTGCAGCGCGATCGTGCGCGGCAGACGCATGAGCGTGTCGCCGCTGGCGATCATCGCGGCGGGCCGCGTGACCGGAATCGTGTGCAGTACGCGGGGCGCGTCCGGTGTAGGGACGTCATCTGCCTGCGGGACGCTTTCGATCGGGCGTGACGCGGGCGCGGATCGATCAGCCTGCGGGACGGTCTGCTGGCCGATGGGCGGCACGGATGGTCGTGCTGCGGATGCTGCAACCGTCGGCGGCGCGGCTGCGGCGGGAGCGGTCGGAGCCGGACGCACGACCGGAATCTCGGCACTGATGCGTGCGCTCGGCAAGGTATGTACGGCTGCCTTGGTCGTGGCCGACAGGTCGGTGAGATCGGCGCCGAGCGCCTGGACCATTTCGGCCAGGCGCTGCAGGTTGCGTGTGTTCGGCACCAGTGCATCGTCGATGAAGGAGCAGAGGTAGGCTGCCAGCTCCAGCGCGTCGGTATTGAGCTGATCCAGGCCCAGGCGCTCGCTGGTGTCGGCGACCTGGTCGAGTTCGTCGCCTAGCTGGCGCGCCGCGTTGCGGTCCCAGCCGCCCTGAGCCAGCGGTTGCCAGCGTCGCACCAGCGACAGGCAGCGCTGACGCAGCTCGTCGCGTGCGGCGGCATCGGTGCGCATGCTGCCCTGGTTGCTCACAAGGGCGCTCCGCAGGCGGCGGTAAAAATGGACGGTATTCGCAGCTGGTCGCCCGCCGCTGTCGTCCGTGCTTCGATGACCCGCTTAGCCATCCGATTGCCCTGTATCGGTCCTGTAGGCGCGCGACGGCCTGCGCCCTGGGACGCAGCATGCAGCGTGCCGTTGCGGTCTTGCGTGCGTGCAATCACAGTTTGGTCCAAGAATCTGGCGGCCCAGTCATGGCCATAGAACGCAATTCGGGCGTCGATACCGTCATCGCTGGCGCCCGGTTGACCTCGCCTGCGCCGGTCGCCAAGCTTCGATGCCGGGCGATCGCCATGCCTTCAGGCACTGTGGAGAAGTCGACAATGCGCAAGTATCTGCACCTGATCGCAACGGCGTTGTTCGTTCTTGCCCTGCTCTGGCAGTGCCTGTTCTGGGGTGGCGCGAGCACCCTGCCGGAAACCGGTCCTATTGTGCGCCGTTCGGCCTTGCGCGAGGCGCCACTCGTCGCAGGCCTGCTCGTCGTCGGCGAGTTGCTCGGCAAAGCAGTTCCGGCGCTCGGCGATCTGGGCCGCGGTTGGGCCGACAAGGCGCTGAGCCCTGCTGCCGAGCGGCTCAAGGCGGACCCTGATGTCGCAATGGACCTCATCTTCGGCGAGTCCCTGAATTCGACCCAGCGCGTCGCCACGCGCGGTGTCTATGCTTTGCCGGTATTGCTGTTGCTGGCGGTGATCGCCTGGCTGCGCCGCCCGCGCCAGGTGCGCATGCTCGGTAGCAGGCGGCGCTGAGGCGCTGTCGGACCGTCACTGCATCCCTCGTGCCGCTCTTCAGGGAATCGGCACTTTCTTTCTCCGCCTCTGGCCCGAGCGCGATCGTGTGTCCCGCCCGCTGTGCGGAGGAGTCCGCCTCGAAGCACCAGTGCAGCGGCGATTGAGCCATCTGCGCAGTTGCTGGCCTGAGGCGTGCTGAACACGCGCGTACAGTTGTTTTCGATCCGGTCACCAAAGCGTCGCTTTCTGACAAATTGGGTCACTTTTTCGTCGTGCGCCAAGGGGCCTCTGGACCAGCAATGGGGCGGGCTCGAGCACATCCGAAGCATTTCGTAGAAATGTTAATTTGTCCGTACAAATTTGTTGCGATGCAATACAAATGCTGGTGGATCAACTACTTAGCGGCGACATTTGGTTGACGGACGGTTGCAGCCGCTGCTAGTTTGCCTCGCGTTTTCGAGGCCGGGGGGTTTCGGATGCACGCTCGCAAGAACCGGTGATCAGCGCCTGGAGCAGGCTCTGCGGTTCATCAGCACAGTAAGTACCCGCGACTGCCCGCTACGGGCGGCAGTGGCGACGGGACGTGCGCAGCGAGCGAACAGGAGCGATGTACGGGGCTGTTCAGGCAGCCGCTCATTCCTAGTTCCGGTGGGGGTTGAATCGTGAAAGTAGTTTCGAATAGCGGTATTCGTCGTAGCGCGCTGGCGCTGGCTTTGCTCGGTGCAGCGGTTTCGGCGCAGGCCGCGGGCGTCACCGCAGCCGAGCGCTCGGCCAATGCCGATCGCGTGAACTTCGCCGTGGCGGCGCCCGGCGAGAAGATCGACAGCTTCATCGTTTACTACAACGGCCAGGAATCGAGCCTGTCGCGCAGCGAGTCTGCATCCGCCCAGGCGCTGAGCCTCGCGACGCAGGACGCTGCGCGCGTCGGCAAAAGCCTGGGTCTGAGCCTGAGTATCGAGCGTGAACTCGCCACCGGCGGCGTGCTGATCCGCGCCGAAAGCGCGACCGGGGCGCGCCCGTCCAGCGGTGCCATCGATGCCGAGCGCGTGATGGTCGAGATCGCGAAGAATCCGAATGTCAGCAAGGTGGAGCCCAACAAGCGGGTACACGCCTTCTTCGTGCCCAACGACACGCGCTACGGCGAACAGTGGGACATGTTCAACGCGGTCGGTGGCATGAATGTGCAGTCGGCCTGGGACGTGGCGACCGGCAGCGGCGTCGTCGTCGCCGTGATCGACACTGGCATCGCCCCGCACTCCGACCTCGCCGGCCAGACCGTGGCGGGTTACGACTTCATCTCGTCGTCGGCAACGGCGCGCGACGGCAATGGCCGCGACTCCAACCCGAATGACGAGGGCGACTGGTTCGCCGCCAACGAATGCGGCGTGTCGTATTCGTCGGGTTCGAGCTGGCACGGTACGCATGTGGCCGGCACGGTCGCGGCGATCGCGAACAACAGCAAGGGCGTCGCCGGCGTGGCGTTCAACGCCAAGGTCCAGCCGGTGCGCGTGCTCGGCAAGTGCGGCGGCTCGATCGCCGACATCGCCGACGCCATCATCTGGTCCTCGGGCGGCACGGTCTCCGGCGTGCCGGCCAATGCGACCCCCGCCAAGGTCATCAACCTGAGCCTCGGTGGCCAGGGCGCCTGCTCCTCGACCGAGCAGAGCGCGATCAACTCGGCGCGTTCGCGCGGCACGGTGCTCGCCATCGCGGCCGGCAACGACAATGCCAACGTGTCCGGCTTCGATCCCGGCAACTGCGCCGGCGTGATCTCGATCGCCGCAACCACCAAGGCCGGCAGCCGCGCGAGCTATTCCAATTACGGCGCACTGATCGACGTGTCCGCTCCGGGCGGCGACGGCGGCGGTGGCGCGGGCGACATCCTGTCCACGCTGAATTCGGGCAGCAGCACGCAGAGCACCGAGTCCTACGCGTTCTACGCCGGTACCTCGATGGCGGCCCCGCACGTCGCGGGTCTGGCGGCACTGATGCTGTCGAAGAACCCGGCGCTGACGCCCGACCAGATCGAGACGCTGATCAAGAACAACGCCAAGGCGCTGCCGGGCACCTGCTCCGGTGGTTGCGGCACCGGCATCATCGATGCGGCCAAGACCCTGACCGCGGTCGGCGGCGGTGGCGGCGGCAACGTCGCTCCGGTGGCCAACTTCGGCGTGACCACCAGCGGCCTGACGGCGAGCTTCACCGATACCTCCACCGACAGCGACGGCAGTATCGCTTCGCGCGCCTGGAACTTCGGCGACAGCACGACATCGACCGCGGCAAATCCGAGCAAGACCTATGCGGCGGCCGGCACCTACACGGTCACCCTGACCGTGACCGACAACGGCGGCGCGACCAACACCCGGACCCAGTCGGTCACGGTGTCGGCGGGCGGCGGTGGCGGCAACGTACTGACCAACGGGGTGGCCAAGACCGGCCTGTCCGGCGCGGCCAACGCGGAAACGACTTACACGATGGTCGTTCCGGCCGGCGCGACGGGCCTGAAGTTCGTCATGGCCGGCGGTACTGGTGATGCCGACATGTACGTGAAGTTCGGCTCGGCGCCGACGACGACCAGCTACGACTGCCGTCCCTACCTCGGCGGCAATGCGGAAACCTGCACCATCGCAACGGCCCAGGCCGGCACCTACTACGTCAAGCTGCGCGGCTACAGCGCGTACACCGGCGTCAGCCTGACAGGCAGCTACACCACGGGCGGCGGCGGTGGCGGTGGTCCCTTCACCAACACGACCGACTACAACATCCCGGACTCGAGCAACGTGTCCAGCCCGATCACGGTCAGCGGTCAGAGCGGCAACGGTTCGACCACGACCCAGGTGGCGGTCAACATTGTCCACACGTATCGTGGTGATCTTCAGATCGACCTGATTGCGCCGAACGGTACGAGCACGCGCCTCAAGAGTGCCAGTTCCAGCGACGGCGCGGACAACGTGATCGCTACCTACAGCGTCAACACCTCGGGTTCGCCGCGCAACGGGACCTGGCAGCTCAGGGTCAGCGACCTGTATTCGGGCGATACCGGTTACATCAACCAGTGGTCGATCCAGTTCTGAGCGCAATTACGAGTAATAGAGTTCGGCGCCGGGCATGAAGCCCGGTGCCGATCCGCCCGCGGGATTGCTGGCGGTGGAGCACGGATGCCCAACGGGACGTTCCATAGCCGTGGCCCAGGCCGCGGCTATGGTTTCGCACCAGCCCGGCGCAGACCGCGCCGGAATCGGATTACGAGTGCGACGACACGATCGGTTTCGTCGCCTCACGCATCGCGCCGGCAGCCACGTTTGCCGCGCACCCGTCCTCGGAGGGGAGGAGCCCGGTTCACACGCAGTATCCCTGCGTGCCGTTCCGGTCTGGCTTGGTTCGTTACGACCAACGCCTTGCAACGTCGCCGGCGCACGGGCCGGCGTCAGTAACGGAGAACCCCTGTCCGCCCCCTGCGGGCAGGGGTTGCTTCGCTGCACGGGTCTACAAGATTTGGCAGCAACGCTTTTGCGGTCGACACCAGATCTCCACAATCTCGCCGAACGCCGCTGCAACCGAATGCGTTGTCGCCCTTGGGCCGAGCACCAGATCTCCAGAACCCTGGCCGAACGCTGCGCGTCCGGCCCGTTGGGCGTTCAGAGTGATCAGAACCTGTGGTTCTGAGCGATCACTCTTCACCCGGCCCGTTGGGCGTTCAGAGTGATCAGAACCAGTGGTTCTGAGCGATCACTCT
>NZ_JAVTWC010000016.1:0-3310 GCF_032229445.1 Tahibacter sp. | reverse complement strand
ACAAGGCGGCTGATTTCGCGTGGCTGCTGCGTTACTCGCCGTATCACAACGTTCGCGCTGGCGTGAACATGCCAACCACGCTGGTGATCGCTGGCGAAAACGATACTCGCGTTGACCCGCTGCATGCGAAGAAGTTTGTCGCACTGGCGCAGAACAATCCGGGGCAGGTGAATCCTGTGTTGCTCAAGATGGACTACGACTCCGGCCACGGCAGCGGCAAGTCCACCGCGCAGCAGGTCGAAGACCGCGAAACCTGGCTCAAATTCATTCTTGTCATGACTGGCGCATCGAAACCGGCGGCCACGGCTGCCAAACCGTGAGAACGAAAATCATGAGCTACACCCTCCGTCATTCGCTGGCTGCTGTGCTGGCTGTTTGCTCCGCTGCCTTGGCAGCGGCACAAGGCGTGCAGATCACCCTGCCGCCGGGCGTGACCGGCAGCAAGGAGCCGCCACCCACCGTCGCAGGCGCAGCGGTTCCGGGCAGCATCGACAAACTGGGCTGGATGGCGGGCTGCTGGCAGGGCACGTCGGACGTGGATGGCTCCAATGTCCGCGAACTCTGGCTGGCGCCAGCTGCAGGCACCATGATGGGCGTATCGCAGACGCTACTGCGGGAGAAGTCCGTCGGCTGGGAGGCGATGCGTCTCTACGACGAAGGCAACACGGTGAAGGCCTGGCTGCGTCCCGGCGCCCGGCGTGAATTCACGATGGCAATGGAAAAGTTCGAGGACGGTTTTGTGAGCTTTGCCGTCACCGAGGGCGACACCACCACCCGGCTGATCTACCACCGCCGCAATGGCAACGAGATTGGCGCCTCGTTTCGCCTGATTCGCGGCGAAGACCGCCGTGGCGTTGACTTTTCATTCAAACGGATCGAGTGTTCCACGTTGATGGGCGGCGCAAAGTAGTTCGAGGGAGTTCGAGAGGCACGACGGCTTTTGGCCGAAATAGCCGTTTCATCAGGGCTGAGCGGCCAACGCAGGCAAAGTCGACGTCTTGCGTTTTCAGGGCTCAAGCCCTTATTGAATGGGCGATTCAGCAAAAAGCTGCCGCTGCCCGTCTGTTGCGAGGCGCGTGTACAGGTCCTCGACTGGCAGGCGTTTTCCGTTTACAATCATCGGCTTACTTCGAAAAAATCATTCGTCCCTCGGGGTGCCTGCCAAGCTTCGCTGCAAAGCGATACCGGTAGCGCTTCTCTGATTGACGGCTAAAAGAGAACAGGAATCCTCATGGCACTCACGCCGGAACAAACCGCAAAAATCATCGCTGACCACGGCCGCTCCAAGGGCGACACCGGTTCGACGGAAGTGCAAGTTGCACTGCTGACCGCCAACATCAACGGCCTGTCGGATCACTTCAAGGCCCACGCCAAGGATCACCACAGCCGTCGCGGCCTGCTCAAAATGGTGAACCAGCGCCGCAGCCTGCTCGCCTATCTGCGCAACACCGACCGCGCCCGCTATCAGGCGCTGATCGAAAAACTCGGTCTGCGTAAGTAATTTGCACCGCTGCCTGATCGAAAAGCCACCTTGCGTTGTCGCAGGTGGCTTTTTTCGTTTCGCCACCGCGGAGGACGTCGGGCTTCGCCCTAAGACGACGGCCTCGCTGCGCGGCGTAGGACGACGCTCGCTTCGCTTGCTAGGACGGGACCTGATGACGCCTATTTCCATCTCGTCCTGGCCGCAATGAAAGTTACCTTCTTGAATAGCAGAATGCGCCTTGCATGCCCTTGCGTCCTAGCTCGCGCAGCGAGCGCCGTCCTAGGCCGCGCAGCAGGCCGACGTCCTAGCGCGTAGCGCGACGTCCTGCTCCCCCAGTTTCCCCAACGACAAAAGAGAAAGGATCAGCCCGATGCTGACCGCAACCAAAAAGTCCATCGAGTATGGCAAACACACCCTCACGCTTGAGACCGGCGAAATCGGTCGTCAGGCCGATGCCGCCGTGCTCGTCCGTTATGGCGACACCGTGGTGCTCGTCTCCGCCGTCGCCAAGACGAGCGTGAAAGAAGGCCAGGACTTCTTCCCGCTCACCGTGGACTATCAGGAGAAGTTCTACGCCGCCGGCAAGATCCCCGGTGGCTTCTTCAAGCGCGAAGGCCGTCCGACAGAGAAGGAGACGCTGACCGCGCGCCTGATTGATCGCCCGATCCGCCCGCTGTTCCCGGATGGCTTCTACAACGAAATCCAGGTCATCGCGACCGTGATGTCGATGGACCCGGAGATCGATCCGGACATCCCTGCGATGATCGGTGCCTCGGCCGCGCTGTACCTGTCGGGCGTGCCGTTCGCCGCCCCGATCGCTGCCGCCCGCGTCGGCTACGCCAATGGCGAGTACATCCTGAACCCGACCGCGACCGAACTCAAGACGTCCGAGATGGATCTCGTGGTCGCCGCGACCGAGACCGCCGTGATGATGGTCGAATCGGAAGCCGCTGAGCTGCCCGAAGACGTGATGCTCGGCGCCGTGTGGTGGGGCCACGCCCAGCAGCAGCCGGTGATCGACATGATCATGGCGCTCGGCGAAGTCGCCGGCAAGCCGGCCTGGGACTGGCAGGCTCCTGCGAAAGACCCGGCACTGGTCGCGAAGGTCGTCGAGATCGCCGGCCCGGGCTTCGATGAGGCCTACAAGATCAAGTCGAAGAGCGCGCGCAGCGCCAAGCTCAAGGAAGTCTCCGCTGCCGCCGAGGCCGCGCTGATTCCGGCCGACGCCGATACGCTGACCAAGAACAACATCAAGAACGAGCTGTTCGCCCTCGAGGCGAAGACCGTTCGCGAGCAGATCCTGCGCGGCGAGCCGCGCATCGACGGCCGCGACACGCGCACCGTGCGGCCGATCTCGATCCGCACCGGCGTGCTGCCGCGTACGCACGGGTCGGCACTGTTCACGCGTGGCGAAACGCAGGCGCTGGTCGTCGCGACGCTCGGCACCAAGCAGGACGAGCAGATCATCGACGCGCTGGGCGGCGAATACCGCGATCGCTTCATGCTGCACTACAACATGCCGCCGTTCGCTACTGGCGAAACGGGCCGCGTTGGCTCGCCGAAGCGCCGCGAAATCGGCCACGGCCGCCTCGCCAAGCGCTCGCTGGTGACGGTGCTGCCGCCCGAAAAGGACTTCTCGTACTCGATGCGCGTCGTCTCGGAGATCACTGAATCGAACGGCTCCTCGTCGATGGCCTCGGTGTGTGGCGGCTCGCTGGCACTGATGGACGCTGGCGTGCCGCTCAAGGCCCCGGTTGCAGGCATCGCAATGGGCCTGATCAAGGAAGGCAACCGCTTCGCCGTGCTGACCGACATCCTCGGTGACGA
>NZ_JAVTWC010000015.1:0-19565 GCF_032229445.1 Tahibacter sp. | reverse complement strand
CCCCCGCCCCCCCCGCGCCCCCCCGGGGCCGCCACCCCGGGGGGTTTCCGTCCCCCGCCGCGGGGGGCCCCCGGGGGCCCCCGATGTCGTCGATCACGGTGCCGCAACAACTCAGTCGGCGGACTTCGGCACGCTGACGGCGACGAACAGGCTGGCATCCTGACGGCGGACCAGGAGCATGACCGAATCACCAGGCTGCACACTCTTGACCGCGTTGTTGAATTCCACTGACGTCCTGACCTTCTGCTTTCCGACCATGAGCACGATGTCGCCCGGCTGCAGTGCAGCACGGCGCGCCGGTACGCCGGTGATGCGCGTCACGACCACACCTTCGTCCTTGATACCGAGCTGTTGCCGCTGTTCCGCCGTCAGATCGTCGACGACCATGCCCAGCGGGTTTGTACCGGCAGCGGTATTCGCGCCGGCACCAGCCTGCGCGGTGGCATCGCGCGACAGTTCGGAAACGGTGACGGGAATGGTGACGGTCTTGCCGTCACGGAACACGCTGAGGTCCACCTTGCTGCCAGGCGCGGTCGCTCCGACCATCGGCGGCAGGTCGGAGGAATGCACCACGTCAACGCCGCCGAACGCGAGAATCACGTCGCCGACCTTGACGCCAGCCTTCTCGGCGGCGCTGCCGGCCGTCGTCGCGTTGACCAGCGCACCTCCGGTCCGCGGCAGGCCCAGGCTCTGCGCCAGCTCGCGATTCACGTCCTGAATTTGCACGCCGATCATGCCGCGCGACACGAACCCCTTGTCCTTGATCTGCTTGACCGCGCTCATGGCCGTATCGATGGGAATCGCGAATGAGACGCCCATGAAGCCGCCGGTGTTCGACAGGATCTGCGAATTGATGCCGACGACCTCACCGTCCAGGTTGAAAAGCGGACCACCCGAATTGCCCCGATTGATCGCCACGTCGGTCTGAATGAAGGGTACGTACTGCTGGTCGCGCCCGCCGAAGCTGCGGCTCACGGCGCTGACAATACCGGCCGTCACCGAATGATCGAATCCGAACGGCGAACCGATGGCCAATACCCACTGACCGGGCCTGAGCTTCTTGGAATCGCCGATCGTCACGGCGGGCAGATTGCTGGCCGTCACTTTCAGCAGCGCGATGTCGTACTGCGAGTCGGCACCAACGACCTTGGCGTCGAGTTCACGCCGGTCGGACAGGCGTACGGTAACGCTGTCGGCGCCATCGACGACGTGGTTGTTGGTCAGGATGTAACCGTCGTTGGAAATGATGAAGCCAGAGCCGAGCGAGACACCACCAGGACGACCGCCGCGCGGCGCGCCAGGGCCGCCAGGACCGAAGAAACGACGGAAGATTTCGGGCACCTGTTCCTGATCCGCGTCGTCGTCGGCGGTGCCCGCGCTGTCGCCGTCGCCGCCGTTCTGACGCGCCTGAACGTTGACCACGGCCGGCCCGTTCTTGTCGACCAGCGGGGTGAAGTCCGGCAGGTCGTACGCCTGCGCGGTCGCCGCAGCGAAGAAAACCAGCCCTGCCAACGACAGGGCGAAAGACTTCCACATGCCTCGTTGCATACAGTTTGCCTTTGCTGATTTTTGAGGGTCTACCCAGTCTGGCCGGGCGTTCCCGGAGGACTCCGGACGCCGCTTTGAGAGCCGCCGGGCGGCAAAGTTCCGTAACGCCGCATGGCGCCGGCCTTCGTTTATCTGGCGCTCAAAACGGGCCGAATCAATACCGCGGACAAACGAACGGCCCCAGCGCAGCACGCCGGAGCCGTCGTGGAAAACATCGCAGAATTCTATTGCAGGCGCGGCTGCGCTTTCTGCTCCGCCGGCTGCACCGGCACGATCAGCAAAACGTAAGGTGCCGTCGGCGTGCGCAGATTCATGCCGCTCGCGTCGACCGGACGCCACCCGTTGGACGGCTGCGACCGCAGGTCGTAGCCCGGGGCAAACAAGGTGTCGCCGCCTACGGTCGCCGAAGCCGGCTGGGCCAACTGCGGCAGACGCGGCTGCAGAATGCTGTCGTTGAAGGGGGTAGCGCGAACCGGAGCCTGCGTGCTGACACCGCTGGCAACCGTGCCGCCGCGCGCGGTTTCCTGTTCCGGTGCCGAAGCGATCAGGGCGACCACCGCGACCGCTGCGGCCACCGCGCCGCCGGACAGATAACGCAACCAGCGTGAGCTTCCCGCCTGGACCGGAGCGGACTCGGCATCGAGCCGGGCCATGACGGCGGCAGCGAAGCCGGCATCCGCAACCAGAATGGGCCGTCGCTGCAGACAGTCGCGGGTGACGTGAAAACGTGCCCATCCCGCAACCAGTGCGCGGTCCGTCTCGACCGCACGCAGCACGAAACGGGCTGCATCGCGCTCGATCTCACCATCCATCAGTGCGGAAAGCTGTTCCTTGATTTCAGTGCTCATGACGATCAAACCTCGCTGTCCGCAAGCAGCGGACGCAGTTGCGTGTCGATGGCCTCGCGGGCCCGGAAGATGCGTGAACGCACCGTTCCGATGGGGCATTGCATCTGCTCGGCGATCTCCTCGTAGGACAACCCATCGACTTCACGCAGGGTGATCGCGGTACGCAGTTCGTCGGGCAACTGTTCGACTGTGGCGAATACGGTTTGTTCAATTTCCTGCCGCAGCAGTTCGCGTTCGGGCGTGGCGCTGTCTTTCAGGCGGACGCCGGCATCGAGCTGGACCGCGTCATCGACGGCGATGTCGTCGGTCGGCGGGCGCCGGCCCTGCGACACCAGATAGTTCTTCGCTGTGTTGATCGCGATGCGATACACCCAGGTGTAGAAGGCACTGTCGCCACGGAACGCACCGATCGCGCGGTATGCACGAATGAACGCTTCCTGCGCCACGTCCTGGCATTCGGACCAGTCGGAAATATAGCGCGAGATCACGCTGACCACTTTGTGCTGGTAACGCCGCACGAGCAGGTCGAAGGCGCGCTTGTCGCCCTTCTGCACGCGCTCGACCAGCACATTGTCGGAAACTTCGTCGCCCATCCGGGCCGTACTCCCTGCACTCGCCGGCGCCGCTTCCTGCACCGGACGCACTGTTTCGCGCCGCGCGGCCTCGGACTCGCGTCCCCAAACCAGAAATCCAGATCCCATCACTGCTTCCACGTCGAACCCCGCTCACGTTGTTGCGTGATACCGGCGCTCAGGCCAGTGCCGGGTTCAAGACAACGGCAGCTGTACGGAAGTTCCATGTCACTCGCTGCAACCAGGCTGCGAACGGTCGGAAACCATTGGCAGCCAGCGTCCGAGTATGAGCTACGGCAAGCTCAACGGGACAGCAACTCCTGTCCGTTGCCGCCAAACAGCTTTTCCCGCTCGGCCAACATGTTCTCGAAACTGACCGGTGCGAGCGGCCGGCAGAACAGATAGCCCTGCAGCTCCTCGCAGCCGTGGTCGCGCAGGAAATTGAAGTGCTCTTCGATCTCCACGCCTTCGGCGACCACGCCGAGCTTGAGGCTGTGCGCCATGTCGATCGTCGCGCGCACGATGGCTTCGTCATCCGGATCCACGCCGATGTTGCGGACGAATACCTGGTCGATCTTGATCTTGTCGGCCGGAAAGCGGCGGATATAGTCCAGCGAAGACTGGCCGGTACCGAAATCATCGATCGAAATGCGGCAGCCCAGATCGCGCAGCGACTGCAGCGTTTCCATGAGATTGGGGATCGACTTGACGCTGATGCTCTCGGTCACCTCGAGATCGAGCAGGGTCGGATCGATGCCGGTTTCGTCGACGACGCTACGCACGATCTCCACGAGGTTGGGCTGCTTGATCTGCAGCGCCGAAAGATTGACGCTGACCCGAAGCGGCAGATTGAAGCGCGTCTGCCAGCGTTTGGTGTCTGCGCAAGCGACTCTTAGCACCCACTCGCCGATGGATACGATCAGGCCGGTCTCTTCGGCCAGGGGAATGAAGAATCCGGGGCTGATCATGCCGAGTTCCGGATGCTCCCAGCGGATCAGCGCCTCCATGCCGATGATGTCTTCGCTGAACGAATCGACCTGCGGCTGGTAATAGACTCGCAATTCGTTGTTGCGCTCCGCCACGCGCAGCTTGGTCTCCAGAGCGATGCGCTGCTGGTGCGACTCCTCGGGTACGGCGACATAGGTCTGGAAATTGTTCCTGCCCATGCCCTTGGCGCTGTACATCGCGACGTCGGCATGCTTGAGCAGGCGTTCGGCCGTGGTCGCATCGTCCGGATAGAAGCTGATGCCGATCGATGCGGTGATGTGCAGCTCGGAACCGTCGTCGAGGGTCAGGGGCGCTTCCATCACGCGCACGATTTTCTCGGCGATGCGCATGACGTCGTCGCGCTGCACGATGTGGCGCAGGATCAGGGTGAATTCGTCGCCCGCATAGCGCGCCACGGTATCGGAGGCACGGATGCTGGAGCGCAGGCGCCGCGAAACCGCGTCGAGCACCTGGTCGCCGACGCTGTGGCCGAGCGAGTCGTTGATGTTCTTGAAGCGATCGAGATCCACGAAGAGCACGGCGAACATCTCGCCGGTGCGGTGCGCCTCGTTGATCGTCGTTTCCAGACGATCGTTGAACAGCAGACGGTTGGGCAGCCCGGTCAACGCGTCCTGCAACGCCTTCGCCTTGCCCTGGTCGCGCGAACGGCGCAGCTCCAGCTCGAGTGCCAGACGCCCGGCAGCGACACGCAAGGTGTCGACGATGGTGGTGGATTCGGGCAGCGCGGTGCGCCGGCCCAGCAGCAGCGCGCCAAGCACGGTGCGGCGCTCGTCGCGCAACGGCAGCCCGACGAACGCTTCGAAGCGCGTGAAACCGAGAAAGGAGTCGCGTTCGACGCGCTTCCAGGCCTCGCTCAGATGAATCACGCTGCTCCCATCGAGCACCTCGCGCAAGGTCGGCTGCTTGAGTGGATCAGGCGCGTCGCCCGGCATGCTGACCCGCTGATACAGGGTGATCGGCTGGACTTCGGTCGGCTGGTCCGGCCGCGCGGAAACCAGCGTCACGTAGTCCAGCTCCAGCCAGTCCACAAGGAGTCGCACCACCTGCTTGACGCCCTCGTCGCCGGCGCCCACTTCGATCGCCTCGGCCAGCAGGCCCAGAGACTGCTGCAGCCGGCCCAGTTCGCCGAGATCGCGCAAGATCGTGAAGTGCACCAGCTTGCCCGCGCGCACGGCCAGCCGCGACACCACCTCGGCCGGATAGCTGCTGCCGTCGGCGCGCGGCTTCTGGCAGCGGTAGCGTACGCTGCCCTCGCGGGTGAGGCGCGCATTGAGCTCGACGCGCTGCTCGCGCGTGTGGCTCTTGCTGATCATGTCCAGCGGCTGGCCGATCACCTGTGCCAGCGGGAAGCCCGAGCGCTGCAGGAATACCGGATTCACCTCGACGATGCGGCCGGTCTTGGGATCGGAGATCACCAGTTCGTCGAGGCTGCCCTCGAATGCAAACTGATAGCGATCGGAAGCGGCCGATTTGACCGCGACGTCGCTGCTGGCGCCACCGCCGCGGGCCACGCTCAGCGCTTGACGTATCCGCGCAAGGGCTTCCGCGCCGTCGACCGGAGAGCGCAGCCAGTCGATCACACCAGGCGGCATGCGCGACCAGTCCCAATGGCGCTCGGCGGTTTCCGCCGGCAGCAGGCCGATCACGGGCACGCGCGCAAGACGCTCGTCGCCCTTCATCTGGGTGCAGAAGGCCACCGCTTCGCGCGCCGAGCCGACGAATTCGATCAGCACGACATCGATGTCCGGATCCTGATTCAGGAAGGCCAGCGCCTGCTGCAGATCCTTGGCGGTGTAGATCGCGTCGAAGTTCTGGCCATCGAGCGTATCGAACAGTACGCGCCTGTCGTCACGGTTGGTGGCGACGATGAGTACCGATCCCTGACCTTTTTCGTCGCGCGCCATCAGATCACCCAGCGTCCGTCGCGCAGGCGCGGACGTTGCGGCATGACCCGCTCGAAACTCAGGTGTTCAGTGACTTCCTCGAGGCTGTCGGGCATGGTCAGCGAGCCGCCGATGAATACGACCTTGCGCTCGTTGCCGCCCTTGGCGCGACCGATCTGGCGCAGCAGGCCTATGTTGGGCGGACGCAGATGGCCTTCGCACTCGACGAACAGATAGATCCCGAAATGCATGCTTTGCAGGATGTAGCGCAAGGCGTCGGCCATGCGCTTGGAGCCGGGCACGCGGACATCGCCTTCGCGCAGCGAACTGATGCCCAGATCGTCCTGCCACTGATAAACGGACTGGCCACTGCGCAGGGCAAACTGGCGAAACTGGGCCAGGACCTCGCTGATGTCGGTGGTCTCGACCACGACCACATTCTGCTTCGACGCAATCACGCGGTCGAACAGGCGGGTACTCAATTGGCTTTCGCTGCTCTCGACATTCACGCGTTGAAGACCGCCCCCTAGCCGATTGTCGGGAAAGGGGCGAAAGCCCCTCTCTCAGTCGAACGGTGCAAGCGGAGCTTGCCCACGTTCTCCGAAAATCCATCGCTTACGCGATCGACTCTCGGGCGATCCATTCTGGATCGCACCAGCAAGCTGTAACAGCCCGCTGGCATGTCCCGCTCCGTCGCCGCCGCTGCGGCCGACATTATCCCGACCACCGCAGATTGACCAGAGGCGCAGGCAGCACGGATTATAGCCCGCCCCTACTGCCAGCCAGCCGCGCCATGTTCGAAGGACTCCGCTTTTCCCACTGGAAGACCGAGCGCGGCAGCGACGGCATCGTCGTGCTGAGCTTTGACCGTGCCGGTGACCGCGTCAATACGTTCTCGCGCGCCGTGCTGGACGAACTCGGCGAGATCATCGAGCGCCTGTCGATCGAGCCGCCCAAGGGCGTCATCGTGCGCTCGGGCAAGAGCGCCGGCTTCATCGCCGGTGCCGACATCCGAGAGTTCGAGCAGTACGAGAAAGCCGGCTCCGTCCTGGAATCGATCCAGAACGGCCAGCGCGTGTTCGAGCGGTTCGCACGACTGCCCTGCCGCACCGTCGCCGCGATCCACGGCCACTGTATGGGCGGCGGCACCGAACTGGCGCTCGCCTGCCGCTATCGGGTGGCCAGCCGCGACCCTTCGACGCGCATCGGTCTGCCCGAGGTCAAGCTTGGCATTTTCCCGGGCTGGGGCGGCAGTGCGCGGCTGCCCTACCTGATCGGCGCGCCGACGGCGTTGGAACTCATGCTCAGCGGACGCACGGCGTCGGCCGAAAATGCCCGCGCCATCGGCCTGGTCGATGCGCTGGCTTCACCCGAGCTGCTGGTGGAGAAGGCGCGCGAACTGATTCTCCACCCGCCGGCCCGACCGCTAAGGCAGCGCGCTTTGGCCTGGGTCACGAATACCTGGCCGGCGCGACAGGTCATTGCGCCACTGGTGCGCAAGCAGGCTTCCGCCAAGGCCAGCCCAGCGCACTATCCTGCACCCTTCGCGCTGATCGAGACCTGGCGTCGTGGCGGAGGCATCGGCAAGCGGCTCAATAACGAGGCTCGCGCGGTCGCCAAGCTGTCGCAGACATCAACCGCGCGCAACCTGATCCGCGTCTTCTTCCTGCAGGAACAGCTCAAGGGACTTGGCGGCGGCACCAGCCACGGCATTGAGCACGTTCATGTCGTCGGTGCCGGCGTCATGGGTGGCGACATCGCGGCCTGGTGCGCGCTGCGCGGCTTCCAGGTCACGTTGCAGGACCGCGAGATGAAGTATGTCCAGCCGGCGCTGGACCGGGCACGCGAGCTCTACACCAGGCGCCTGAAGACGCCGGACCGCATCAACCCTGCGCTGGAGCGGCTGCAGGCCGACGTGCAGGGCAGCGGCATCGCCAGCGCCGACCTCGTGATCGAGGCGATCTACGAGAACCTCGAGGCCAAGCAGGCGCTCTACGCGCAGGTCGAAGCGCAGTTCCAGGAAGGCGAGCTGCTGGCGACGAACACGTCGAGCATTCCGCTGGACCAGCTCAGTGCCGCGGTGCAGCGCCCGCAACTTTTTCTCGGACTGCACTTTTTCAACCCGGTCGCGATGATGCCGCTGGTCGAGGTCGTGACCCACGACCGGCTCGACCCCGAGGCGGTGCAGCGTGCACTGGCGTTCTGCAAGGCCATCGACAAGCTGCCGGTGCCGGTCAAGAGTTCGCCAGGCTTCCTCGTCAACCGCATCCTGATGCCGTACCTGCTCGAAGCGATGACGCTGTACAGCGAAGGCGTACCGGGACCGGTACTGGACAAGGCCGCCAAGAAGTTCGGCATGCCGATGGGGCCGATCGAACTGGCCGACACGGTAGGCCTCGACGTCTGCGCCTCGGTCGGCAAGATCCTCGCCGGATTCCTCGGCCTGGATGTTCCCAAAGGTATGGAAGCGCTGCTCGAATCGGGCAAACGCGGCAAGAAGGACGGCCAGGGCTTCTATGTCTGGCAGGACGGCAAGCCGGTCAAGCCGCAGGTCGATCCGAACTACGAGGCGCCGTCTGACATTACCGAACGCATGATCCTGCCGATGCTCAACGAATCGGTGGCCTGCCTGGCCGAAGGCGTGGTCGAGAATGCCGATCTGCTCGATGCGGGCGTGATCTTCGGCACCGGCTTCGCGCCGTTCCGCGGCGGTCCGATCGCGCACATCCGCAGCGAAGGCGCGGCCAAGATCAAGGCCCAGCTCGAGGCGCTGGCCAGCCGCTACGGCAAGCGCTTCGCGCCGAAGGGCGGCTGGGACCTGGTGTAGGGACCGGAAAATAGGCAAAGGAGAGAGAAACGAGTAAGGGCAGCGTCAGCGCTGAGGCAGCCTTTGCCCGTTTCTCACTCCTCTCACGTCTTTCCTAGCTCATACACCCGCAAATGCGTCGCCGCCGAGCACAACAGCGGCATGTCGATGCCGTGGGCGCAGCCGCGCGCGATCAGGTCGCCGAGGATGTGTTCGCACTCGGTCGTTGCGCCACGCTGCAGGTCGCGCAGCATCGAAGCCTTCAGCGGCGAGCCGGCGGTAGTCAGTATCGCGACCGCCTCGTCGCGGGCGGCGGCGGCGATGGCATGGCCCGCCGCCGCAGCGACCGCGCAGGCTTCGGCGTAGCAGCGCCGCAGCAGCGCCGTGCCGTCTGGCGTGGCGACGATGTCGCCGATTGATCCCCGCATCAGGCAGGTCATCGCCGCCAGCGTCGCGAGAAACGCGAACTTTTCCCACATCGCGTCGATGATGCGTTGGCTCTGACGTACCTCGACCGGCGCAGCCAGCAGCGCAGGCGCGAGATCCGCCAGACGGGGATCCGGCGCCCGCGCACCGAAGGTAAGTCGATGCGGCTGCCCCATGTGCAGCACGCTGCCGTCGGGCTGCAGCGTTACCGAAATATGGCAAAGACCGCCGAGCACGCGCGCCGCGCCGAAAGCCTGGTCGAGCACGTCGAGATGGCGCAAACCGTTGAGCAGCGGCAGCACGCGGCTGCCGGGACCGACGGCCGGTGCTATCGCGGCCAGCGCGGTATCGAGGTCGTGGGCCTTGCAGGTGAGCAGGATCAGGTCGAAGGGACTACCCGCCGGCAGGTGGGTCAGCACGTCGACGGGAGCGGCGAAGTCGCCGTGCGAGCTGGACACGCGCAGGCCGTCACGGCGCAGCAGTTCCGCGCGCGCCGGACGAACCAGGAAGGAAACCGCGCTGCCGGACTGGACCAGGCGGGCACCGAAATAGGCGCCGGTCGCGCCGGCACCGAGTACGAGGACACGCATCACATGGTATGCGTCGGGCGATCCGAACCCAGGATGCCGGCCAGTATCGATTCGATCTTGGTGCGCGCGGTTTCGCCGTCCGCGGATTCGTTGAACTGCACGCCGATGCCGGCGGTGCGGTTTCCCTGGGCACCCGGCGGCGTGATCCAGACGACCTTGCCTGCCACCGGCAGGCGGTCTTTCTCTTCCATCAGGGTCAGCAGGATGAAAACTTCGTCGCCCAGCGAATAGCGCTTGGCTGTGGGAACGAACAATCCGCCGTTCTTCACGAACGGCATATACGCGTTGTAGAGCGCGCCCCTGTCCTTGATCGCCAGCGACAGGATGCCTTGTCGCGGCATGCCGCCCATTGCCGGGGTAGCCATATCACGTCCTCCTCGCCGCCGGCGCCAGTGCGCGCCAGGCCAGCAACAGTTCCAGTAACAGCAATTCGCTACGCACCGGCGTACGCAATTGTTCGCGCACGCGTCCCGCTTCGCGGAACCATTGCGCTAGCTTGTTGAAATCGCTGATGGCGGTCAAGGCGAGCGGACCGCGCGACTGGCGCGCCTGCGCCGCCGTTTCGGCCTGCGCCAGCTGAGCCGCGAACCAGGTGCGGCGTTCCGCCTCGCTCTTGGCCCAGCGGTTGGCGACTTCGGCCGGTGCTGCCTTGCGCGTCCAGAGGTTGGCCAGGTCGCTCGCGACTTCGGTGCGCAGGGCCAGTCCGCCGCCGCGCGCGAGATCCAGCGCAAGGCCGGGGTTGCCGGCGGCCGCTTCCAGCGCCTGCGCTGCACCATCGACGCCCTGGCGTTTTAGCCAGCCGACGGCTTCAGCTGCATTCGGCAGCACGAAATCCACGCGCTGGCAGCGCGAGCGGATAGTCGCCGGCAGGCGCGCGGACTGGTCGCTGATCAGCAGCATGACCGTGCCAGGGCCGGGTTCCTCGAGGGTCTTCAGCAGCGCATTTGCGGCCGCGTTGTTCATGAGATCGGCCGGATCGATCAGCGCGACCTGATGGCCACCGAACTGTGCGGTCATCGACAGGCGCTGCGACAGGACGCGGATCTGATCCACCACGATCTCGCTGCGCGGGGTCTTGCCGTCGTCGCGCAGTTCCAGGTTGATCTCGACACGGTCCGGATGACTCCCCGCGGCAACCAGAAGGCAACCGCGACAGATGCCGCAGGCCACATCGGCCGGTTTTTCGCACAGCAGCAGCGCAGCCAGGCCGGCGGCGAACGCACGCTTGCCGAGGCCGGCCGGGCCGCCCAGCAGCAAGGCGTGCGGCATGGCGCCGCGGCGTTGGCGTTCCAGCACATTGTCCCAGAGTGGACGATTCCAATCGGCACCGTTCATGTGTTCACCCACGGCATCCGGCTCATGGCGTACGCCGCAACTGGTAGCGCGCGACGGCGCGATTGTGCGCATCGAGGCTGGGGCTGAACTCATGCGAACCATCGCCACGCGCGACGAAGTACAGGGCGTCGCCCGGGGCCGGGCGCACCGCGGCTTCGAGCGCCGCGAGACCCGGCAATGCGATCGGCGTCGGCGGCAGGCCGGTGCGCGTATACGTGTTGTACGGCGTGTCGGTGTCGAGGTCGCGCCGGCGCAGGTTGCCGTCGAAGGCCGCACCCAGGCCGTAGATTACGGTCGGATCGGTCTGCAGTTTCATGCCCAGGCGCAGGCGCCGGGCGAAAACCCCGGCTATCGCCGGACGCTCGGCCGCCTTGCCGGTTTCGCGCTCGACGATCGAGGCCAGGATCAATGCCTGGTACGGCGACTCCAACGGCAGATCCGGTGCCCGCTTGGCCCAGGTTTCGGCCAGCGCGCGGGTCATCGCCTGGTGCGCGCGGCGCAGCAGATCCAGATCGCTGTCGCCACGCGTCCAGGTATAGGTTTCCGGAAGGAAACGGCCTTCGGGATGGTCCGCACCGGCGCCGAGTTCACGCATGATCTCGCTGTCGGACCGGGTCGTCAGGCTCTGACGCACGCCGGCGGCGTTCGCCAGTTCGGCGCGCAGCTGGCGAAATGTCCACCCTTCCACAATCGTAAAGCGACGCTGGATCACATCGCCGGCCGCCATGCGCCGCAGCAGCTCACGCGGCGTCGTACCGACCGGGACGGCATACTCGCCGGCCTTGAGCCGCGTGGCCACATCCATGCGCTGCGCGAGGGCACGCCAGTACAGATCATGCGCATCGCTCAGGCCGGCCTCCCGGATCTGGCGACGTATCGCCGCAAACGACGCACCTGCCGGCACGTCAAGCACGACCGGAGCGCCGACGCGCAGCGGCACATCGGCAAAGTGGTCCGCATCCTGCCACGCGAACCAGCCCGCCGCCGCCAGGCCGATCAGCAGCAGCCAGCCGAACACGCGCGCCACACCACCGCCTCGTCTTGCAGCCGGCCTGGCCGCGCTCTTGCGGCTGCGCCTAGCCATCGGCCGGCTCCATCAGGCCGAGCGCGCGCCATTCTTGCTGCAATCCGCGCGTGACGGCGCCGGGCGCGAAGGTCTGCGCGTCGATGCCCCGCACCGGCAGGATGCCGCGCAAGCTGGAGGTCAGGAAAACTTCGTCCGCATGCATCAATTCGTTCCAGGTCAGGCTGCCGACCGCGACCTCGCGCCTCGCCAGCACTTCGGCGCGACACACGCCGGCCACGCCGCACTCGTCGAGCGCCGGCGTCAACAGCCGGCCTCCGCGTACGGCAAACAGGTTGGCAGCGGTCGCGCCGATGACACGTCCGGCGGAATCGCCGAGCAGTCCTTCGGCAATTTCCGCGTCGTTCCACTCGGCCCGCGCCAGCACTTGCTCGAGCCGGTTCAAATGCTTGAGCCCGGCCAGCAGCGGCTGCGCCGCCAAGCGCAAACTGCAGCAGCGTACCCGGATTCCGCGGGCACACCAATCGGGCGCAACAACCGGCGCGGACGATGCTGCGACGATCCAGTTCGGCATCGCCGGCACCGGCGGCGCGTAGCCGCGTTCGCCGACGCCACGTGTGACCGTGATGCGCACGGCCGCACGCGCCAGGCCGCTACTGGCCTGCTGAGCGACGGCCAACAGCGCATCGATCGGCGGAAGCGCGAATCCGAGCCGGGCCACGCCAGCCTCCAGCCGCGTGCGATGCCGCGGCCACAGCGGGGCGACGCCGTCGACGAACAGCACCGTCTCGAACAATCCGTCGCCGTACATCAGGCCGCGATCGTGCGTCGGAATCCACGCACCTTCGATACCGTTGAGGTAGGTGCGCGCGCTCACGCGTCCAGACCCAGTGCGCGCAGCAGGCCACGCGCCTTGTGCCGCGTTTCCTCCAGTTCGCGTGCAGCGACCGAGTCGACGACGATGCCGGCACCGGCGCGCCAGCGCAGCTGGCGGCCGTTCTGGCTGATGGTGCGGATCAGAATGTTGAGGTCCATGCCGCCGTCGCGGTTGAGATAGCCCAGCGCTCCGGTATAGGCGCCGCGGCCACCGTGCTCAAGCTCGGCGATGATTTGCATGCAGCGCACTTTCGGGCACCCGGTGATGGTGCCGCCGGGAAACACCGCGCGGATCACCTCGCCCGGCGTCACGCCAGCGCGCAAGGTCGCACGGACATTCGACACGATGTGGTGCACATGGGCGTAGGTCTCTACGCTCATGAGCTCGTCGACGACGACGCTGCCGGGTCGCGCGACACGGCCCAGGTCGTTGCGCTCCAGGTCGATGAGCATGACGTGCTCGGCGCGCTCCTTGGGATGCCCGACCAGCTCGCGGATGCGCGCTGCATCGTCGTCACCGGGAAAGCGCGGCCGCGTGCCGGCGATGGGTCGCGTCTGCACGATGTCGCCCTGCACCTGCACCAGCCGTTCGGGGGAGGAGGAAATCACGGCCCAGTCGTCGAGCTGGAACAGGCCCGCGAACGGCGACGGATTCGCTTGGCGCAGATTGGCGTAGATCTGCGCTGGCGCCGCTGCTCGCGCGAGGCGCGCGCGCCATTCGCGCGACAGGTTGACCTGGAAGATATCACCGGCGCGCAGGTATTCATGGATGCGCGCCACGCCGTCGAGAAAGTCCTGCGGCGCATCTTCCTCGATAGCCGACAGCGACAGCGCCGTGGGTTGCGGTGCGCGGGCGTGGGCCAGATCACGTTCCACCACGTCGAGCAGATGCGCATGACCGGGCTCGGCAACGAGCACGGTGCGTCCGCGACCATGGTCGACAAGCACGCCAACCGGACAGCGCAACGCGATCGCACGCGGCAGTGCCGCATCCGGCGCATCGGGCAACTGCAGCACCGGCTCGATGCTGGCCGCAATCTCGTACGAAAGAAACAGCGCCCAGCCGCCGCGGAACGGCAACGCAGCCGCAGCCTCGTCTGGCGTCGCGAACTGCGCGCGCCACTGCGCATCGAGCGCGACGAGGAAATCGTTGCCGGCAACACCACCCTGCGCGTCGACGACCTCACCGATCCGGTCCAGACGCAAGCTGTCCTGCGGAAACGCCGGCAGCACGTCCCACGCAGCCCTGTCGCCGATCGCCACGCTCTGCAGCAGGCAGGGATACCGTTCCGGCCTCAGCGCGGCCAGCGCAAGCAGATCGTGACGCTGCGGCAACTCGCGCGTGACGACGCCGGTGTCCACGCGCATGGGGGCGGAAACCGACACGAGTCAGTCCGGTCCCGCAGGAAAGCGAACGGGGAGGATTCCGAGCACGTCCGGCCAATAGGGCTTGCTGTTGCGCACCAGACCTCCGCACGCCACCACACCCCTGCGACGCAAGCGTGTGGTGGCGTCTTGGTTCAATAGGGCCGCGAAAAACCGGGGCATTTTCGGGACGATGATGTCGAGATCACGCCTGCAGCGCCGGACGCTCGCAACCTGTCGCTGGACGCGTCGCGCTCAGATGCGCCGGAATACCAGCGTGCCGTTGGTGCCGCCGAAGCCGAACGAATTGGACATTACGATATCGAGGGCATGCTGGCGTGCGGTATGCGGCACATAGTCCAGGTCGCAGCCTTCGCCGGGCTGGTCGAGGTTGATCGTCGGCGGCACCACGTTGTCGCGCAGCGCGAGCACGGAGAAGATCGCTTCCACACCACCGGCTGCACCGAGCAGATGACCCGTCATCGACTTCGTCGACGACACCATCACCTTGCCCACGTGGTCACCGAGCACAGTCTTCATGCCCTGGGTTTCGGCCAGATCGCCGGCCGGTGTCGAGGTGCCGTGGGCATTGATGTAGTCCACGTCCGCAGCCGTGATACCGGCATCCTTCAGCGCGTTGTTCATGCAGCGCGCCGCACCCTCGCCGTTCTCGCTCGGCGAGGTCATATGGTAGGCATCGCCGCTCATGCCGAAGCCGGCGAGTTCTGCGTAGATGCGCGCGCCGCGCGCCTTGGCATGTTCGTAATCTTCGAGCACGAGCACGCCGGCGCCGTCGGACAGCACGAAGCCGTCACGATCCCTGTCCCAGGGACGGCTGGCCTTGGTCGGCTCGCTGTTGCGCGTGGACAGCGTGCGTGCCGAGCAGAAGCCGCCGATCGCGGTACCGGTCGTCGAATACTCGGCACCGCCGGCAATCATGACGTCGGCATCGCCGTAGGCAATCATGCGTGCGGCCAGGCCGATGTTGTGCGCGGCGGTGGTACAGGCGGTGACCACGGAAATGTTCGGGCCCTTGACTCCGGTCATGATCGAGACGTTGCCCGAAATCATGTTGATGATGGTCGATGGCACGAAGAACGGCGAGATCTTGCGCGGGCCGCCTTCGGCCAGCGCCTGGCTGGTGCGCTCTATCGTCGCGATTCCGCCGATGCCGGCACCGACGCTGACGCCGATGCGCTCGGCGTTGGCCTCGGTCACTTCGAGGCCGGAATCCTTGAGCGCATCGAGAGACGCCGCGACGCCGTAATGGATGAAGGCATCCATCTTCTTCACGTCCTTGGGCGCGAACCACTGCGCTGGATCGAAATTTCGCACCTCGCCAGCGATGCGTGTGGAGTACGCACTGGCGTCGAAATGCGTGATGGGGCCGATCCCGCTGACACCACCCATGATGTTGTTCCAGGCCGTGGTGAGATCGTTGCCGACTGGACTCAGTATGCCCATGCCGGTGATGACGACGCGACGCTTGCTCATGCGAATGCTTCCAGACTGGAGTGCCGGCACCGCCGGGCGGCGGCGCTACCGCGCAAGGCCCGGAATGGTCCACGCAGGCGCGAAGCGGCAGGGCGGGGAATCAGGATGGGCCGCACCGGAACGCCGCACGTTTGGCGACGCTCCCAAAACGCGAACTGCGCCATGCGGCGCAGCTCGGATGCAGCTTGGGACTCAGGCTCAGGCCTTGACGTGGGCCTTGATGTAGTCGACCGCCTGCTGCACGGTCGTGATCTTTTCGGCTTCTTCGTCGGGGATCTCGCACTCGAACTCTTCTTCGAGGGCCATTACCAGTTCAACCGTGTCGAGCGAGTCGGCGCCAAGATCGTCCACGAAGGAGGCGTTCTGGGTCACTTCGTCTTCCTTCACGCCGAGTTGTTCGACGACGATCTTCTTGACGCGTTCTTCAATGCTGCTCATTGTGCAAATTCCTCCCGAAGGGAATAGTTCAAAAATCGAAACCACACTTCCTGTCGTTCGCGGCGCGCCGGCTGGCAGCAACGCATCCCGGCGGGCAACCCGCCCCTGCGCGGGCCAATTCCTTGGCAACACAAAGCCCGGCGATTGTAGAGGAATCGGAACTCACCAGCCAGATACGCTCGTTTGACACGAGCACGGCAGGCAAACCGCTGATTCTCAAGGCATGTACATGCCGCCATTGACGTGCAGAGTTTCCCCGGTGATCCACGCGGCCGCCGGCGAGGCGAGGAACGCGACCGCATGGGCGATGTCGTCGGGCTGACCCAGACGACCCAGGGCAATCTGTCCGAGCATCGCGTCCCTCTGTTCCTGCGGCAGCGCCGCCGTCATGTCCGTCTCGACAAATCCGGGCGCAACCACGTTGACGGTGATGCCGCGCGAACCTATCTCACGTGCCAGCGATTTGGAGAAAGCGATGATGCCGGCCTTGGCCGCGGCGTAGTTGGCCTGGCCCGGATTGCCGGTCAGCCCGATCACCGAGGCAATGCTGATGATTCGGCCCTTGCGCGCCTTCATCATGCCGCGCAGGACCGCCTTGGAGGTACGGTAGACCGAGGTCAGGTTGGTATCGAGTATGGCCTGCCAGTCGTCTTCCTTCATGCGCATGAGTAGCTGGTCGCGCGTGATCCCGGCGTTGTTGACGAGCAGGGACACCGGGCCGAATTCCTTGGTGATCGCGTCGATCAGTCCTTCGACCGCCGCGCCGTCGGTGACGTTGAGCACGCGGCCGTGGCCGCCGATGGGCGCGAGGGTCTGGCCTATCGCGGCGGCACCGGCCTCGCTGGTCGCCGTGCCGACGACGATGGCGCCGGCATCCGCCAGACGCCTCGCGATCGCCGCGCCGATGCCGCGGCTGGCGCCGGTGACGAGCGCAATTTCGCCCTGCAGGTTTCCACTCATTGCAATGCTCCTTGGTGACTTATGCTTGGGCCGCGCCCTTGCTGCGACAGCGTCCAGAGATGCACGCCAGCACCTGCCGAAGCTTCCTTGAAGGTCTGCCGCACCGGCGGATGGCCGGCGGCGCGTTCAGCTAGCATCCCGACCGACTGCGAGCCCTGGCCTGGAAACACGAAGGCGGGATATGGGTGCGTCATAGGAAAGCAGAAGGCGGGAATGGACGGACCCACGGCGCGAACGCATCGCGCCGAACGTTCTCAATAGCGCACGAGCGCCGAGCCCCAGGTGAAGCCGCCGCCGAACGCTTCCAACAGCAGCAACTGGCCGCGCTGGACGCGGCCGGAGCGCACCGCATGGTCCAGCGCCAGCGGCACCGAGCCCGACGACGTGTTGCCATGCTTGTCGACCGTGACGATGACGCGGTCCATCGGCATTTCGAGGCGCTTGGCCGTGGCCTGGATGATGCGCAGGTTGGCCTGGTGCGGAATGAGCCAGTCGATCTCGGACTTGTCGAGGCCGTTCGCGGACAGGGTTTCCTCGACGACCGCGTCCAGCGTCTTGACCGCGACCTTGAAGACTTCGCTACCGATCATGAGCACGCGCACGCCAGCATTCTTTTCGTCGGGCTTGAAGCCCGCGGAGACGCCGACCGGATTCCACAGCAGTTCCTTGTATGCGCCGTCCGCGTGCAGGTGCGTGGAGATGATGCCCGGTGCGCTGTCCGCGGTCAGGACAACCGCGCCGGCACCGTCGCCGAACAGCACGCAGGTGCCGCGGTCGGACCAGTCGAGCATGCGCGTCAGGGTCTCGGCGCCGACGACGAGAGCCTTCTTCACGGCGCCCGATCGGATGAACTTGTCCGCCACGCTCAGCGCATACATGAAGCCCGAGCAGGCCGCATTGACGTCGAACGCCGCGCAGCCGTTCGCGCCGAGGCGATGCTGCAGCAGGCACGCAGTGGACGGAAAGATGAGGTCGGGCGTCGTCGTGCCGACGATGATCAGTTCGATCTCGCGGACGTCGACACCAGCGGCATCGAGAGCTGCGCGCGCGGCGCGCTCAGCGAGATCAGACGTGGTCTGCCCTTCCGCGGCGACATGGCGCTGGCGGATGCCCGTGCGGCTGTGGATCCATTCGTCGGACGTGTCGACGAGTTTTTCCAGGTCCGCGTTGGTCAGGATCTTGTCCGGCAGGTAACTGCCAGTGCCTGCGATACGGGAATGAATCAGAGCGGCTTCCCCCTGCATCGGTCGACTACGCCGATGCCCTGGTGGGAGCACGACGTGGCCTGCAAACGAATTCCGGCGCCTGCGCGCCGGAATTACGTGTCCACGATTCCGGCCGACGGGCGGCCGGAACGATCAGTCTTCGCTGTGGACAGGGGTCTTGCTGGGAATCACCTGGCGGCCGCGGTAGTAGCCGTCCTTGGTGATGTGATGACGAATGTGAACTTCGCCCGTCGTCGGGTCGGTGGCCAGTTGCTTGGCCGTCAGCGCATCGTGGGAACGGCGCATGCCGCGGGTGGACGGGGTCTTGCGGGATTTCTGAACTGCCATGGGACTCTCCAAAAACGCGTGTGTTCGCTTGCCGAAGCGGTGACGAACCAGTCAATTACGCGGCATTCGCCGCACCTGCGCCAATCGCGTGGCGCCACCGCCGCTGCTTCTATTCTTTCTTCAGACTGCCCAGCGCGGCGAACGGGTTCGGCCGCTGCGGTAACTCAGTCTGTTCCGGATCGGTCGACCAGTGCAGGTCCGACTCCTCCAGGCCCGGTTTGACCGGAATCAAGGGCAAGGCCAGCAGCAACTCGTCCTCGATCACTTCCGCGGGCCTGAGTTCGGACGATTCGAGCAGCAAAGGCTCGTAACCGGCCGGCAGGCCTGCTTCCTCTTCTTCCCGCGTTATCAACCCCAACCGGGTATCGATGCTCACGGGCATTGCAAACGGTTCCAGCGTGCGCTGGCAAGTCAGCGTGAGCTCACCCTGTGCCCGCAAGGCGATATAGGCAATGCCCAGATCGTCGCGGTCGAACTCGATATCGTACGCGATCGTCCCGTCCGGCGCCGCCAGCGCGTCAGTCAGACGCGGCAGGAGCGCTACGGGCAGGATGCCATTGAAGGAACGCCGCGCCGAAACCATGCGCCAAGCGTCCACTATCTCGGGGAAAGGCGCAGACATGGGCGCGCGATGGTAGTTTCGGCCGTGATTGAAGTCAAACGAAACCCACGCCCACTCCGTCACTTAGAAAGTTCTGGACAAGCCCCGGCACTGTCGCTCTTGCACTCGGCACCAGATCTCCACAACCCCGCCAAACGCCTGCTGCGCAGGCATTTGGCCTGTCCGGCCCGCTGGGCGTTCAGAGTGATCAGAGCCAATGGCTCTGAGCGATCACTCT
>NZ_JAVTWC010000014.1:0-19610 GCF_032229445.1 Tahibacter sp. | reverse complement strand
GGACGAAGTGGTTGTGGGTGGCGACTTCGGCGAAGGTGATGGTGAGTGGGGTCTCGATGCGATCGAGCGCAATCTGGTGCCATTCCCACCACGGCCGTCCCTCCTCGAAGTAGGACTTCTTCGCAAAGGTGGTTCGCTCGCCGAGAAAGGTCCGATACGGCAAGAGCCAGCGAAGCGCACCTGCTCGTTGTGCCAGATCGACCAGCTCTCCATCAGCGTAAGGGACCAGTGCATGAAGCGTCGGCGCCTCCGACCAGTCCCGGACTTCATCTCCTGATACGACAGGGCAATGCATGTTGCCTTCGACACTTTGCCGTCGGAGTGATGCCGCATCCGCCAACAGGATGTCGTCGGCCGCTGAGATCCCGAAGAATCCCATCGCGGTGGTCAGCTTCCCGAACGTCTCAATCGAAGCATCCTCGATCTGCTCCTTCAGCTCAGCGGCGCCGCCGCCGCCGATGCTCCACGGATGCCGTGCAAACACGCCACGAGCAGTATCCGTCACGCTGACAAAGTCGCTCTCCGACCCCGCCCGATCCACCTGACCAAGGATCGCCGTCCACACCAATCCCTGCGCCGGATCCTCCGGCGTGCTCGGCTCGCCCTTGATGCCCATTACCGTGCGTACTTCTCCGGCGACCGGCCGCTGATGGCGGCCGAACAGGATGACGGTGGGCGTGCCGTGGCCGGGGATGTAGGCACCAGCGGTGTCGATCACATGGGTCAGATCGAGCTGGGGCAGCACCTGCTCGATCAACTTCGAGCCAAACTCGCGCTTCATGAAGCTGTTGGCGGTGATCTCGCCGACATAGCCGCCGGGATGCTTGGCGGTGCCGTCCCCGCTTAGAGCCAGTTCGAAGAAGCGCTCGGTAAAGGGTGCGCCCAGCGAGTACTTCATGTGGCAGCTGGCGTAGCCGCTGCGGTAGGCCTGATTGAGCGCCTTGTCCTTGACCACGATGTAGGGCGGGTTGCCGACCACGGCGTGGTACTGCCGGCCGAGGATGGCGTTGACGGCCTCCAGATCCTCGCTGGCGTAAGCATGCGCGAGTCCGGCGCGCTGATAGCGCTCGGCGTTGTCGAACAGATCGTCGGTGACCTTCAATCCGAATCGGGTGCCGTGCAGCAGGCTGTCGCCGATGGCCACCTGCAGCTTGAAGTTGGGCGCATGGGCCAAGCGCTGCACGCCGGCCACGCGCAGCGCGGCCACCCAGAGGCGGAAGCGGGCGATGGCCACGGCGAAGGGGTTGAGATCCACGCCAGCCACGGCGTCCAGCGCCTTCTGGGCGATGTCCACCGGGTTACGGCCGGGCTCGGCGCGCTGCCACTCCGCCACCAGCCGCTCGAAGGCGCCGAGCAGGAAGTGGCCGGAGCCGCAGGTGGGGTCGATCAGCCGCACCTCGCGGAAGCCGAAGGTGCGGATGGCCGGGGTGAGGGTGCGGTCCAAGATAAACCGCTCGACGAATTCCGGCGTCTGCAGCAGGGCGTAGCGCTTGCGGGTGGCCTCTGAGAGGTCCTGATAGAGGTCGCCGAGGAAGCGCGTGTTCCAGCTCGCGTCGGTGAAGTCGTGACGTAGAGCGCCGCTGTCCGGGTCCACCTGCAGCCAGAACTGGCGCAGCGCCATGGCGGCGTCGGCGCTGATCGGAAAGCGAAACACCGGGTTATGTGCCGGGTCGAAGAAGGTTTTGAGGCCAGGCAGGGCGCCGGCCTCGCCAAAGGCCTCGAGCAGGTAGCTGCGGTCGTTGTCGGTCGGGTGGGCGCGCAACCAGGCCTCGAAGCGGTCGCGGGCCAGCGTCAGGCGGCCGGATTCTGGCGTGCCCGACAGCCACGGGCGCTCGACGAGGGCGTTGTCTTCGATGAAGCGCAGGAACACACAGGACAGCAGCCAGTGCACGCCGGCCTGAGTGATCAGCTGGTCGGCCCAGCTCTCGAAGGTTTCGGCGCAGCGCTCGGCGTCGCGGGCAGTCTGCCATTCGGCGGTCAGCGCGGTTTTGAGATCCGGCAGCTCGTTATCGATGCGCTGGCGCAGGTCGTCTTCCAACGTCTTGAGCTGGCGGGCGAGATCGATGAGTAGGGCCTTGGTGTCGATCACGGGCGGGTGAATCCTTGTGTGGGGTGGCCGCGGCGTCAGGCGGCGCTGCGGTGGCGGTTTTCCACCCAGGCGCGGGGCAGCGCGGCGAAGTTGGTGTCGCGGATCAACGGCACCGTGGCGCCGTCGAGACTGGCGACGGTGGGGTGGGTGCTTGGCAGCAGCATCCAGAGGGCGGGTGTGCGGCCGGGGCGGCCGACTTCGGTTTCCAGCATGCCCATCAGGTGCAGCAGGCCAAAGCGGGCGAGCAGGCCCGGATTCACCACCAGCAGGGGCTGCGTGGCCTCCAGCAGGGCGTCGGTGAGCGCGGGTACGCAGCGCTGGGCGAGGCCGCGCAGGCGGTTGGCATCGACGCTGTCCGCGGGGGCGGCATCGGCGCGCAGCACGACGTTCCAGTCGGCCTTCAATGCGGTCACCTGTTGGCGCAGGGCAGCGAGCCACCAGGCATCGAGGTCGAACAGGCGCAGTTGCTCGGCGCCTTCGCCGCCAAAGCGGTGCAGCAGCTCGGTCTGCGCGGCGCGGGCGCGCAGCGGCTCGATGGCGATCACCAGCAGACCGCCGTCTCGCAGGCGATGCTGTAGGCGCTGCTCCATCTGCTGAGCATCCTGCAGCTCGCCACTGTCAGCCTGGCCGGCATGCTGGGCGGTGGCGTGCCGGCTGAGACGGCTGATCGGACTGAGCGTGCGGCCGGTGCCCAGCGCCTTGGTGGTGTAGGCGCCGCCGTGGGTGATGTCTGAGTCCCAGTGCAGCGGTGCGCCGACTTCTTCCAGCAGGCGGTCGAGAAGGTGTCGCTGCGCGGGCAGGGGCTCTGCCTCGGGGTAGCGGCCGGAGACGCGCTTGACCAGTTCCTGCGGTTTGATCTGCGGCAGGCCAATCAGTGCGTTAAGCGACTGCCGCAGCGCCTGCAGCTTGGGCATGCCGCGACGGTAGATCTCCTGACGGCTGGAGAGTGCGGCTTCCTGCGAGGCAGCAGTGGCCAAGCGGAGCAATCGGGTGGCTGAAGGCTCGATCGGCTCGGGCGAGCCGGGTTCGGCTTCCGGCAGCGGCACGCTGCGCAGGGCCTCCAGCGCACGTGCCGGGGCGAGCAGGGGGTCGGCCAGCGCGCAACCGTCGGCCTTGGCACCCAACTGTTCGGCATAGCGTGCCCAGGCAGGGTGAGTGGCAATCAGCTGGGAGGGCTGATGCGGCCAGGCCTGGAAACGGGGCGACTCCAGCCCGGCTTCGGCCTCGACCGCCGCACGCAGCACGGCGCCGGCAAGGCGCAGGCGTTCCACATCCTCGGGCAGGGCGCAGCCGCGCACGGCGAGCAGGGCATCGGCCAGCTCGCGGTGGGTCATCACGTCGCTATTGGTCTGTAGCAGGGTGAGGATCTGGGCCCGCAGTTCGGTGAAGGCGGGGGTCTTCAGCCAGCGCTCGCGGGCCTTGGCAAGGGACGCCGAAAAGGCTTCGCGGCTGATCTGTCCGGCGCCCGCAGCCTCGCCGGCGCTGGGCCAGTGGCCGGCACGCTCCGGGGCGAGATCAAGGCCGAGGTAATACTCCAGCGCAGCATCTTCCGGCTGCTCGGCGCGGCGCGGCATCAGCACGTCGGCCAGCTCATTGATGGCGACCAGGGCACGGTCCGCGCGCACGTCCGCGTCGTCCTGCTCGTAGGCGCTGCTCTGGCCGGGGGCGAGGTCCGGGCGCAGTTGGGCAAGGCGTTTGGCGGTGAGCCGCACCTCCTTGCGCACCTTGTCGCCGACACCCTGCAGGTAGCGGAACTTCAGGCGGTCGACACCCAGCAGCTCACGCACGGTGTTGATGCCCATGCGCGAGAGCACGTCGAGTGCGGCGGGGCTGTAGCCGAGTTCGCCCACCGTGGACGTTGGGACCAGGGCGGCGGCGAGTGACTCGAAACTGTCTTCTTCGCCCTGCGTGGAGGTAGCTGCTGCCGCGCGCTCAAACACGGCGCGCCAGGCGCGCTGCATGTCTTCGGCGTTGTCGAAGCGCTGGCGGAAGTCGCGGCGCAGCGCCTTGGCGAAGAAGGCGGTGAGGGCATCGCGCAGCGAGGGCTCGAATACGCCGCTGTCGATGGTCGCCTCGTCCTCCAGCACTTCCGGTGCCGACTGGCCATCGCCAAAGCGTGGCGGGCGGCCGGCGGCCATTTCGTGCAGGGTTACCGCCGCGGCATAGCGTTCGGCATACAGGTCCCAGCGTCGATGTGAGCGCAGCACGAGGAAGGGGTCGAGGTAGGGTGGGGTGCCGGCCTTGATGTTCTCCGCCGGCGTGCGGCTGAGCGAGAAATCGAACAACACCAGCTTGAGTTTCCCGGTACGCGCCGTGGTGATGCCGATGTTCTCGGGCTTGATGTCACGGTGGCTGACGGCCTGGTTTTCCAGTTCGCCGACCGCGGCCAACAATTCCTCGCCGAAGCGCTGCAGCAAGTCGAGCGAGAGCCGGCCTTCGGTCTTGATGCGCTGGGCGAGGGTGGTATCGCCGGCGCTGCGCAGCAGGAGGGCAGTGCGTCCGGCGATGCTCAGGGTGTCGCGGTGTTCGATGATGTTCGGGTGGCGCAGCTGCTTGGCCAGCGCCTCGCCTTCGCTACGCAGGGCCTCGTTATGCGCGGCATCGTGAGCGACCTTGAGCACCAGGGCTTCGTCGTCGCCGTCGCGCTGCACCTGCAGCACCACGGCAGACGAGCCACGGCCCAGATGGCGGGTGACGGTGAAGCCGCCTTCAAGACGCTCACCGGCCTTGGCCTGACTGGGATCGACGGTGGCCTCGGGATCAGGCGTGGTGAGCGCGTCCTCGGCGGCATCGAGGTCGGCGAGGAATCCATCGACCGTGTTGTAGCGAGCGAGCACCTCGGGCTGGGTGGCAAAGCGGATCAGGTCGGACAGCTTCTGTGGGCAGCCGTCCATGACGTCGGCCAGCTGCAGGCCCTGCTTGGCGCGCAAGGTGGTGAGCAGGCTGATCGGGTTGTCCGCCGGAGGCTGGCCGGAAAGGATCAGGTAGCTGAGCGCGCCGAGCGAGAAGACGTCCAGTTCCGCACTCTGGCCCACTTCGGCGTGCGCCGTTTCCGGCGCCAGAAACACGCGCCCCGGATCGTCGACGTAGTTCTCGACATGGTGGGTGCCGGTGGTGCGGTGCAGGGTCTGCGAGTCTTCGCTGTTGCGAGTGCCGGTCTGCCAGTTCATCAGCCGCACGCGCAGATCCGGTGCGGGCCAGTCGCAGACCAGAACACTTTTGGGGGTCAGCGCACGATGAAAAAGGCGCTTGCCGTGGGCGAACTTGAGCACTTCGGCGATGCCGCGCACGAGGCTCAATCGCTGGGTGAGGGTGAGCCGGGCGGCGTGTTCGTGCAGCAGGTGATCAAGACGGATCGCCTTGGGGTCGTGATCGAAGATCAGCGCCGGACCCAGCTCGGTCTCCTTGAGGTCGCGGCAGCGCAGCATGCCCGCATGGTCGATGCCTTCGAGCACTTCGAACTCGCGACGGGCGCTGCGGATGCGGCCCTCACGCACCTCGGTGCTTTGTGCGGAGGCGAGGGTGTAGATGCGGATGCGTCGCTGGACCGAGGCCACGGTCTGATGTTGGCCAAGCCAGTCCTGGTAGTCCTCGCCCTCGGTGAGCAGCTTCTGCAGGCGGTACTCACCGACCGTGCGGTGCTTGCTGGAGGGACGAATGCCCGCCTCGGCGATGGCCTTGAACACGGCCCGCATCTGCGTGCTGTCAACGGCCGACCCGGTGACGCCGCGGAGGCCACGGGCTAGCCCGGCGACGACACCATCGTCCTCTGGATGGCCGGGACGGCCACGCAGGAACACGCCGACCCGAGCACGCCCCTCAAGCCGGCACTGAAGCTTGGTGGCCGAGAGAAAAATGGCCGAGTCGATGAAGGGAAGGCGCGTCTTGGCCTTGGTCATGGCCGGTTGCCGGCGCAGGATCGACGCCAGGCGCTTGGCCTTCCGGTCCGCCAGCAGGCGCGGATTGTCGACCGAGAACTCGCGACCGTCGGTGTTCCATACCCAGGTGTGGGCGTCGCCCCGCAGTTCGCCGGGTCGCGATTTGATCTCGACGAGGTAAAGGCCTGTCGGCGCCATGACCAGCGCATCGACCTCGTTCACACGACCATCGTCGTCAATGAACTCGAAGTTGGTCCAGACGTGCCAGGGGTCATGATTCGGCAGGTGCTCGCGCAGCCACTCCAGCGCTTCCCGTTCCCAGGCGTATTCGGACTCCGAGATCACATGCCAACGGCCAGTGCTGAGGGTCATTGGTCGCGCTCCGCGTGGTCAGGCAGTCGTTCAAATAGCTCCCCCACCGGGCACTCGAACAGGGCGCAAAGCCGGTCCAGCGCCGGCAGCTCGATCCGCGTGGCGCGATCGTGGTAGAGCGCGGTAACAGTGCTGCGATTGAGCCCTGTGAGGCGCGCCACATCGGCAATCCGCAGGCGCTTCTGACCCATCAGGATGGAGAGGCGACAACGGATCATGGGCGCGCCAAGAGTGCCGGGGTGATGCGCAGCGTAGCATTATTTCGCGCTGCGCATCGCCCCGACTTTCTTTGCGGAAACGACTCGCCAGGCACCATATGACAGGTCGCGGGCCGAGAAGGCATGACACCGTGGCACTCTCTGCGCTTTGCGCTCCGCGCCGAGAACGCCCGGCTGGTTGCATTGCTGCAGGCACATGGTGTGCGTGGCGCTCGCCACCATCTGAGACAAAGCCGCCCACAGTCGGCACATCGTCAGGTTTTTCCACTCAGCAGAAGATTGACCTGTTCCGCCGTCTGTTTCGGGGACGGACCGATGTGTTCCCCGTTCGATGGGAGAGCAAATCGACAGGCAGATGACAGGGTTACCGCGCTGGTGCCAACGTTAACGAGCAACGACAGCGGGCGATGCACTCGTCGGATTCGACCTGGGCGACCAGCAACACCGGCCTCAGTTCGCGGCACATGCGCGGCCTGGCCGTAGTGCCCGGCGCCCCGAACACCCTGTTTACCGGCTACTGGGACGAAACTCCGTTCGAGTCCTCGCCGCTCGTCATGACGCGCGACGGCGGTGCGCAGTGGCAGGCGGTGCTCACCGACGAGGTCGAGTACGTCCGTTCGCTCGCGCTCAATCCGACCACTGCGGCGCAGCCCTCGGCGATGACGCTGTACGCCGGTGGCCGCAATCTGCGCACGCCGTTCGGTGAGCCGACGCGAGGTCCCCTGTTCCGCAGCGACGACAGTGGCCAGAACTGGGTGCGCCTCGAAAGCGGGCTGCCGTCCGGCAGTGTCGCTGGCAGCACTATCAGCCCGCTGATTCGCGACATCGCGGTCGATCCGCGCTCCTGCGCCGCGCCGCCAGCGCTCGGCCGCTGCCGCAGCGGCCCGCTGCAGCGCGTGTTCGCGCTGACGTCGACGGAAGGCTGGCGCGTGTTTCGCAGCGACCAGCGCGGCGACAACTGGGTCAGCGGCGACGCGGCCGACAGCGGCCTGCCGCGCTATACGTATGTTGTAAATGTATACGAAGCAATCTATCCGATCGATCTCGAAGTCACGGCTGACGGCGAAGTCTTCCTGTCGACGCGCTACACCGGAGAGGCCGACGACGGCACGCCTATTCAGCCCGTGATGCGCAGCGGTGTATTCCGCAGCACCGACGGCGGCCTCCACTGGCAGCAGCGCAGCAATGGCCTTCCGCTGTTGCCGGGGGCGTCACAGACGCATCCGGATGTGGCCGCAATAGCGGCGCATCCGCGCCGCTCCGGCGTTCTGTGGGCCGCGGCAGGTATCGATATGGAACCCTCGCGCGTTTACAAGACCGTCGACGGCGGCGCGACGTGGCTGCCCAGTGGCGCTCTCTTCGCCGACTGCTCGATACGCGACCTGCAGGTCGACCTGGCGGCTCCGGATGTCGTCTACGCAGCCGGGACCGGTGTTGGATTCGCGTCGGCCTGCGTGTATCGCAGCGAGGACGGAGGCGCGAACTGGACGCGCGTCGGCGGGAACGCGCCATTCGGTACGATCCACCAACTGGGTCTGGATGAGCGCGATCACTCGCGACTGCGCGTCTCGACCGATCAGGGCATCTGGGAATTGCGGGATGCGCCCGAGCGGATCTTCATCGACGGCTTCAGCCACTGATTCGGCCGCTGGCCAAGCCGCCGCGCCAGCACTGCATTTCTGCAACATCGCCAACGTCGTCTGCTCTGCGCCAGCGCTACGATGAACGCCGTAGTCATTCGGGGAGATGACGATGGCATCCGGCTTGCGATGGACAGGCGCATTCGTACTGGCACTGGCCGCGGCCGGCTGCACGCCGCCGGCGCGGCAGGATCTGGCACGCGATAGCGCGTACGAGCGCGACGGCGAGCGCGAACGCGACAGCGTCGCGGAGTACATGCGCGAGGAGCGCGCGGAAAAAAACCAGCGCGTCAGCGGCGCACTCGAACGCGCGCAGTTGTTCTCGGCCCGGCGCCTGCCGGCCGGCGAAAGCGAACTGCAGCCGGCGCGCTGGTTCCAGGCCGAACAGCGCATGCGGATGATGAAGCGGCACCTGCCGCGCGCCGATGGCAATCCCATGGGTGCGAAAGCGCTGCCGCAATGGCAGTGGCTCGGGCCTGCCAACGCGACCGGGCGCACGCGCACACTGGAATTCGATCCGCGCAACAGCGACGTGATGTATGCCGGCGGCGTGTCCGGCGGCGTCTGGAAAAGCAGCGACGCCGGCGCGAACTGGCAGCCGTTGTCCGACGATGCGGTGAACCTCAACATCGGCGCGCTCGCGATCGATCCCGAACGGCCCGACACGATCTACGCCGGCACCGGCGAGCTGTATCGCGACAGTGGCATGCCGTGGTCGCCGATGAGCGGCTCGGGAATCCTCAAGAGCATCGACGGCGGCGAGAGCTGGAGCCCGTTGCTCGCGACGCAGAACGCACAGTTCCGCTACGTCAGCGATATCGTGTTCAGTCCGCGCGATTCGCGCCGCCTGTACGCAGCGACCAACAGCGGCATCTGGCGCTCGCGCGACGGCGGCGCCACGTTCGAACGCCTGCTGCGTCCGGCCGATGGCCAGGACGCGCTGCGCTATGAAGGCTGTACCGATCTGGCGATCCGCGGCGATACGACGCAGGACTGGCTGCTCGCGACCTGCGCATCGCGTTCCATCGCCGATCGCTACTGGCTGCCGGGCACGGTCACGCCGGCCGCGTGCGATGGGCCCTGCCCGGCGGCGGTGTTCCTCAACACCGATGCGGGCAATGCCGGACAGTGGGAAACCGTACTGTCGGAAGCCGGCCAGGGCCGTACGCAGATCGACATCCACAAGGCTGACCCGCGCGTGATCTACGCCGTCGCGGCCAGCATCGCTCCCGGGGCCGACCGCACCGGTGATGGCGTGGGCGACTACGACAACGGCCTGCATGCGCTGTGGCGCTCCGACGACGGCGGACGCACCTGGGATGCTCGCCTGCGCAACGACTCGCCGGATCTTCTGTCGGCGAGTCTGTTCCAGTTTCATTTCGCGGTGAAGCCACTGGCCTGCGGCGATCCGTCGCCGCCGGATTTCTATGCCGCGGGCTGGTACAACAATGCGATCGCGGCCGATCCCGTCGACGCCGACACGGTCTGGGTCGGCGGCATGACCCTGTTCCGCTCCACCGACGGCGGCCGGCGTTTCGGCCTGGCCAGCTATTACTTCGCGCCGGACGATTCCTACGTGCATCCGGACCAGCACCGCATCCGCTTCCATCCGGGCTACGACGGTGCGGCCAACCAGCGCATCTACAGCGCGCACGACGGCGGCATTTCCACGAGTGACAACGCGCGCGCGCCGGTCGGCAGCGGTGAGGCGGGGCTGTGCCGTGCACCGGCCGGTGATCGTGTGCGCTGGCGTGGCCTGAGCCGCGGCATGGGCACGACGCAGTTCTACGCCGGCGCGGTGTTTCCCGACGGACGCCGTTACCTCGGCGGCACCCAGGACAACGGCACCTGGCTCGGCGGCGACGACGCCGGCCCCTACGCCTGGCGCCATGTGTACGGCGGCGATGGCGGCTTCGCCGCGGTCGACCCGTCCAATACCAATGTGCTGTACGCGAGCGCGCAACACGTCTCGATCGGCAAGTCCGTCGACGGCGGCAACCGCTTCGTCGGTGCGACGCGCGGGCTCAGCGACCAGACCCTGTTCATCATGCCGTACCTGATCGACCCGAACGCGCCGCAGCGGCTCTACGCCGGCGGCACGCGCCTGTGGCGCAGCGACGATGCGGCCGGCAACTGGCGCCGCGCCAGCGCACCCTTCGGCAACGGCGGGTTCGGCGGCCGCACCTCGGCCATCGCGATCGCACCCGGCAATCCCAATCGCATGCTGGTCGGCAACCAGACCGGCATCTACCGCAGCAGCGCGGCGCTGGCGAGCACGCAGGGCACGGTCTGGGCTTCCGCCTCGCCGCGCAGCGGCTGGGTCTCGCGGCTGGCCTTCGATCCGCTCGACAGCAATGTGGCGTATGCCACGTATTCCACCTTTGGCGACGTGCACGTCTGGAAGTCGGTCGATGCGGGCGCGAGCTGGCAGCCGTTGGACGGCGACGGCGAAGGCCGCTTGCCCGACGTGCCGGTGCACGCGATCGCGATCAATCCGCGCAACCCGCGAGAGCTTTACCTGGGTACCGACCTCGGCCTGTTTGTCTCGCTGGACGGCGGCGCGAACTGGGCGGTGGAGAACACCGGCTACGCCAATGTCATTACCGAAGACCTGAAGCTGGTCGCAACCGCCGGCGGGCCGGCGCAGCTGTTCGCCTTCACCTACGGGCGCGGCGTGTGGCGCGTGAATCTCGGCGATTTCGACGCCGAGCCCGACTACCGCATCGACACGCGTGTCGCCGGCATGTGGTGGAACCCGCAATCCGATGGCCACGGACTGATGCTCGAACCCGTCGTCATCGACGGCGTGACGCATGTCGTCGCGAGCTGGTTCGTCTACCAGGACGGCGAACCGTACTGGATGATCGGCGTGGGCCGTGCCGACGGCGGCCGCGTGCGCGTGCCGGTCGCGGCCAGTCGCGGCGCGAACTTCCCGCCGGATTTCCGCGCCGCCGATGTGCAGCAGCAGGCCTGGGGCGAACTCGACATCGAATTCCATTCGCCGCGGCGCGCAACCTTGCGCTGGAGCAGCAGCCTGCCCGGCTTCGGCAGCGGCGAGCTGCCGATCGAAAGCCTGGTCGCCGCAGCGGCCAGCGCGGATGATCCGCCTGGCGCGCAGGTCCGTGCCTGCCACAGCGGCAACTGGTTCCAGCCCGCGCAGAGCGGTCACGGATTCTTCCTGCACGTCTTCGGCGGCGGCGAAGCGCGCCAGCTCGTCGCGGTCTGGTACGTGTTCGATCGTGGCAAGCCGCTGTTCCTCGTCGGCGCCGGCCCCATCAGCGGCGACAGCGCGACGCTGACGTTCGGCATCACGCGCGGACCGGACTTCCCGCCCGACTACCGCGTCGCCGATCTCGATCGCCGACCCTGGGGCACGGCCACCTTCCGCTTCACCGGGTCCGACACGGCGCAGGTGAGCTGGACGCCGCAGATTGCCGGCTTTGCCGCCGGCAACCTCGATCTCGTGCGGCTTACGGAGCAGTTGGGGAGGAGCTGCCGCTAGGCGCTGCATGCAGCCAGAGCGGGTGCGGCCCCTATGCTTTCAGCGTCCGGCACAGCGCCGCCAGCGCGATCCCTTCGTTGGCTTCATAGGTGCCTGCCTGGTCGAGCCTCCGAGCCGTCGACGTGCCAGCATGGTGCACGCCGATGACTTCCCAGTCCTCGTTGAACACCGGGCTGCCGGAGCTGCCGGGCTCGGTCGGCGTGCGGTAGTGGATCAGGCGCGGAATGCCGTCGTAGGCCAGCAGCAGGCTGTCGTGCAATGAAATCTGCAGCCCGCGGCCCAGCGGGTGACCCACCACGTAGACCTTGGTGCGCGGACCCAGCTTGGGCATGGCCAGATTGAGTTCCAGCCCGTCGCCAGACGGCTGCGGGTCGAGCGTAACGACGCACAAATCGAGTTCCTTGCCCGGATAGTTCGGCACGAAGGCGCCGCGCGGCGGCGTGCAATACAGCACTTCCCCGACGCGATATTCGGGTTGCGGCGCGGTGCGTCCACTATCCATCTCGAACTGGATGCGGGCTCTTTTCGGCGCGACCGAACCGGGGACGGCGCAGTCGCTGATGACGTGTGCGTTGGTGACGAATACGAGCTCGGTGCTGTCGTCGCCCCAGAGTTTGCCCCGCTCGATCAGGAAGCCCGTGCCGATACGCCGGCCGATGTCCGATGAGACGCAGCCGACGGCCTCGCAGATGCGCAGCACATGACGGACGGTGGCGACAGAGAACGTGCTCTGGCCACTGAAGTTCTTTTCCAGGACGCCGGGATGTTCGCGCAGGTCGCGGGCTTGCGCTGCACTCAGCGCCAGCCCCTGGGTAGCGGCCTGCTGGCGTAGCGACAGGATGTGCGCCAGGCGCGACGCGCAGTCCTTTTCCGGTCGCAGTGGGTCGCCGCGCCAGATTTCGACGAGCTGGCGCGCATAGGCGCCGAGGTCGAAGGGGCGTGTGCCGGACAGGTTGATGAAGCGGCTGAGCCAGAGTTCGGCGGCGTCGCAATCGTCGAGCGCAAGATGGGCCTCCGACAGCGTGGCGAGAATCCACGGCATATCGCCGGCATCGCGGACCCATTGCTTCTGGCGTGATTCCCACGCCTGCGTCGCCGCCGCGTCGCTGCCCGGATGGCTGCTCTCAAGTGCCTTGCCTGCATCGCGATGGGCGTCGACCTTCGCGCTCAGCATCGCGACCAGTCGAGCGGCAAGCGTCCGCGCCGGGTTGTCCGGTGCGCCGGTTGGCACGGCACGTTCGGTCTGTTGACGCGTTAGCAGCGCGACGGTGTTGATGCCGTGCCAGTAGCGCGTTTCGTCCGCGTCGTACTCCGCGCGGTAGCGATCGATCGCGGTCTGCAACTGCTCGCCAGCGTACGGGGACGGGGTCGCGCCGGCGCCCTGCGGTTCGGTGTCGTTGCGCTCGGTCGCGCGCACGAAGCGGTCCTTGGCGATGCGTCCGAGCAGGCCGCGCAGTTCCGTCGTCTCGAACGCGATGGTCTGTGCCGGCACCGTCGCGGCGTGCCAGTCCTGCGGCGCCAGCAGTTCTTTGATCAGACCTTCCGCAAGATCGAGTTCGCGCAGGTTGATCAGCGCCTGCGCGTGTCTCCGGCCTATCGTCATGTCGCGGGGCGCCGACTGCTGCCAGGCTTCCGCAATCTGGCAGGTCAATTCGAAATGCAGGCGATCGTTGAACAGCCGGACCAGCGTCCGCGCCTGCTGGATATCGGGCTCATCGCATCGAGCGCGGATTGCGGCCGCGAGCAGTTGGACGGCGGCGGCGAGTACCCATTCGACAGATCCGGTCCACTCGCCTTTGAGCAGTTGCGCGACTGCGTCCTGCGCGATGCTGCCCTCGTCGTCGTGTCCACCCCCGCCCGGCGCATCGTCTCCGCCTTCATGGGTCATGTTCATCGGTATCGTCTCGTCGTGGCCGTTGCCCGATACCAGTGCCTCCTTCGCAGGGATTCTCTCAGTGGGCCGTCGCATGCGCCGGCATTACTGCCGGCTTCACGGCCGCGATGCTCGCACCTCAGCGAGGCAGATCGTTCTTCAGCAGGTCGCGGATCTCGGTCAGCAGCACGACTTCTGCAGCCGGCGGTGCCGGCGGCGCCGGCGCGTCCTCCTGTTTCTTGATCAGACGATTCATGAGCTTGATCACGAGGAAGATCGCGAACGCGACGATGGCGAACTGGATCAGGGTATTGAAGAACGCGCCGAACTGGACGGCGACCTCACCCTTGCCGTCGGGACCGGCTGCTTGCAGCACCCATTTGTACGCGGAAAAATCCACACCCCCGATCAGCATGCCGATAGGCGGCATGATGATCTGGTCGACCAGCGACGTGACGATCTTGCCGAAGGCGGCGCCGATGACGACACCGACTGCGAGATCGATCACGTTGCCGCGCATTGCGAATGCTTTGAACTCGCTGAAGAAGCCCATGGTCCGTCTCCTGATGGCCGTGCAGTGGATGGCGGCTCCCCGTGCCGCGCGAAGGTGTTTTACACGATAGCGCGGCCGTTCGGCGAGGCAGGGAAATCCCCGCCGGCGACGCGTCCGTCGCGCCGCGGCTATCGCGGACTCGTCGCCATGTCTTCGCGGTCGCGCGCGTTCAGACGATCCGTCCGCGCAGCGAGGCCACGCCGCCGAGCGTGGCCTCGAAGGTGTCGCCGCGGGCCAGCGCGGCGACGCCGGCCGGCGGGCCCGTGAAGATCAGGTCGCCGGCGGTCAGTTCGAACAGTTTCGACAGTTCGTGGATGATTTCGGGGACATTGAAAATCATCTCGCTGATGTCGCTGTACTGGCGCGGCTCGTCGTTGACGAGCAGGGACAGCGTCGCATGCTGCGGATGCGCGCCGGCGTTGACCGCGCGCAGCGCCGATACCGGTGCGGAAGCGTCGAAGCCCTTGGCCACGTCCCAGGGCAGGCTCTTGGCCTTGGCCACGGCCTGCAGGTCGCGCCGCGTCAGATCGAGACCGACGCCGTAGCCGTATACATGCTGCAGCGCGGACGCGACCGGTATGTCGCGTCCGCCCGAGTGCAGCGCGACGACCATTTCCACTTCGTGGTGCAGGTCGTTCGTGGCGCTGGGATACGGCACGTCGTTGCCATCGGTGACGACGACGTCGGCGGGTTTGAGGAAGAAGGTCGGCTGGCTGCGGTTCACCTCGGCGCCCATCTCCTTGGCGTGGTCGGCGTAGTTGCGGCCGACGCAGTAGATGCGATGCACGGGAAAGCGCTGCTCGCTGTCGAGTACCGGCACGCTGGCGGTCGGCGGGGCGGGGAAGACGAAGTTCATGGCGGCCCTTGAGCACGGGAAGAGATGATTCAGCATAGCAATCGGCCGACGGGGGCGCGCTAGCCCGGATTTCTTACGCCCGTTCGCAGTAGAAGGGGTGTGAGAAATCCGGGCTATAGTCGGCCGCATGAGCGTGATCGCCCCGGACGCTGCCGAAGCCCGCCTGCTGGACCGCTGCACCGCGCTCGACGCGCGCCTGGTCGCGGCGATCCGCCGCATCCGGATGCTCCAGGTCGTCAGCTGGCCGGCCTCAGCGCAGCAGCATTTCATCAACAACTGGCAGCGCGGATTCCGCAGCCTGCCCGACGTGCATTACGTCGCGCCGGACCTGTCCGCCGAGCGCGAGGAGCTGATCGCGATCCAGGCCGAGGCGGAGACGGAGCATCCGGTCGGCGACTACCTGCGCCGCAGCGCGGAATCCTGGCGCATCGCGACCGAGTTGCTGCATTCGGTCGGCACGGCGGCGGTGACCGGGCATTCCATCCGGCTCTACGGCCGTCCGGGCGACCGCCTGCCGGGCTCGGAACTGACCAACCTCGACGCCGCGCGCCACTTCGTCGGCCTGGCCGGCGAACTGGACCAGGAAATCCTCGCCAGCGAGGCCGACTACTGCATTCCGGCAGAGACCCTGCAGGCGGAACTACAGGCGCAGCTCGACGGCTTTTTCCACTCGCACAAGATCGAGGTCGAGATCGACCCCGACCTCATTGCCAAGGCGGCAGCCGGACCGACCCGCATCCGCCTGCGCTCGGCAACGTGCTTCTCCGAATACGACCGCCACCAGCTCGTCGAGCACGAGGCCTTCGTGCACTCTTTGACGGGCCTCAACGGACGCGAGCAGCCGCACCTGAAGTCGCTGGGCCGGTCCTCGCCGCGCGTGACCGCGACGCAGGAAGGCCTGGCCGTGTTCGCCGAGCTGATGTCCGGTTCAATCGACATCGAACGCATGAAGCGTATCTCGCTGCGCATCGTGGCGATCGACATGGCGCTGTCCGGCGCCGATTTCGTCGACGTGTTCAGCTATTTCCTCGAGGCGGGGCAGACCGAGTCGGACAGCTTCTCCTCGACCCAGCGCGTGTTCCGCGGCGTACCGGTGCAGGGCGGCGCGGCATTCACGAAGGACAATGTCTACCTGCACGGACTGCTGACCGTGCATACCTTCTTCCGCTGGACCCTGAAACATCGCCGCCTCAAGCTGTCGCGCGCGCTGTTCGCCGGCAAGATGGCGCTGCACGACGTGATCGCGCTGGAACCGTATTTCGACTCCGGCTACATCGCTCAGCCGCTCTACCTGCCGCCGTGGGTGCAGCGCGCGAATGGCCTGGCCGGCATGCTCGCGTTCTCGCTGTTCGCCAACCAGATCCGCATCAACGCGGTCGCTGCGGACGACCTGGTACTGGGCGTCTGACCGGAACCGCGTCACAGGTCGGCAGGTTGCCTGGCCGCAACTGCAAAGAAATGTGACCGATCTGTCCGCCAGGCCTGGCCGGGGCTAGTCTTGCTCGTCACTTTTGCACCGCGCCTAGTGCGTCCGGTGCCCGCTTCACCAGGGGGAGCTGGCGCAGTCCGAGAGCTGCGCATGGGCTCAGACACGGCGACCAGGACGGTTGCCGTGTTGTTTTCGGGACCCGGCGGAATCGGTCGCGATCCCCCGCCACATCGCCGCTTCAGCGTGCACGCCCCGTCAGCTCATTCCAGACCGTCGGCGAAGATCAGTTCGCCGCGCTGGCGCGCGAGCAGCTCCAGATACACTTCGAGATTCGTATACCCGGCCACGCCGAGCAGCGGCAGCGACAGCTGCGTGCCGTTGTTGTCGCCGACGGACGGGTTCAGTCCATAGTCCGCGTGCGCCAGTTCGAACGCATCGGGCATGCCGTCCGCGTCGCTGTCGGCGGGCGCGGTCGGCGGAGCACCTGGGGCGAAATCCAGCGTGAACGCATCGCCAGCGACGGGCTGTTCGTGCGGCAGGTCGGGAATGCTTGCGGCGGCCGTCGAGGCGGCGTAGCGCCGATCCATGGCGTCGTGCGGCAGCGCGCCAGCGGTCAGCGGCAGTTCGCGCTGCAGACGATCGCCGGGACGGTAGCGCGTGGCCGGGAAATCGTGCCGGGTGCCGCGTCGCAGCGCCGTGCCCGTCGCGGTGTTGCCGCCGGGGCCCGGCGGGAAGTCGTTGCAGCAATAGAACAGCTGATAGTCGGCCAGCGCACTGAAACGGTCGATGCGGTTGTCGCGCACGTAGAGCGTGTTCTGGCTCGGCGGATCGCCAACATCCGTGCCGAGCAGGCCGAATGCGGCCAGGCCGAAGCTGAAGCCGCTGCGCGTGACGAAGCGGTTGCCGACGAGATTGAGCTGCACGCGGAACGGTCCGTTGGCAACGTCCGCGTCGACCCACGGCCCGTAGTCGATGAAGTAACCGGGATCGAGATAGAGGTTGTTGCTGACTTCCAGCCGCAGCGGCACGTTCTGGCAGGCATCGATGAGACGTGGCGGAATATCGTCCTGCGCGCTGGATTCGCAGGTGATCTCGGGCAGGCGACCCTTGATGCGGTACCAGAGGTTGCGCGTCAGCGTGATGCCATCCAGCGGATACGCGCTGTTGGAATAGTTCAGCAGCACGCCGCCGTAGGTTGCATGGCTGCCGACGGTTTCCGCGATGATCGAATCCTGCAGTGTGATCTGCGAGGCCCAGCTCAACTGCACTGCTTCGTCACTCGCGTTGGCCAGCGACAGATGATCGAGCATGGCGTGGCGGATCCCGTCCAGGCGCAGCGCGTCGTCGTTGCCGGGACAGTTGCCCGGAGGACTGAGCTGGCAGGCCGGGCGTGAGCGCAGATGCCGCACGATGAGGTTGTCGCAGTTGACGCCGCCGTAGTGCGTGCCGCAGACCAGGCCGCGGACGATCACGCCGCCGGGCGAACTCTGTCCGGCGATGGTCACGTCGCCGCTGCGCACGGTCGCGATGCCGTCGATGACGCCGCTGACCTTGAACAGCACTGTGCGCGCGCCGCTCTGGCGCAATGCCCAGTTCAGTGAACCGCTGTGGCCGCTGCCGTTCATGCCGGCCGGATCGGCGTCGAGGGTTGTCACGTGGAGCACACGTCCGCCACGTCCGCCGCTCGCCGCCGCACCGAAACCTTCCGCGCCCGAAAAGCTCGGCAGTCCCTGCGCGTGCAGCGGTGCGACGGCGGACAGCAACAGCACAACCATCCCGCGAACGATGTACATGGCTTCCCCCCGATGCCTTGCCTCTCGCCGTGCAAGCGTAGCGAGGCGGCCGCGCAGGACAAGGCGGCTGGACACGGCCGCGGAAAAGCGCGGCAAGGCCAGGGAAACCACGCGGAGACATGGCGCCGCCGCGATGCCGGCCGGCGCGGCGCGATGCGAATCCGTGAGGCGCGCGACATTCGCGCTGGCCGATATGGCATTCCTGTCCGCTAGCGCCGATTGCGTCACGATAATGTCCGCCGTCGCTGCCGTAAGGTCCGCGCGCCCTTGCCGATTCCTCGGCCGCAGCACCCTCGCGGGAGATTGCGCTTGAACGCCGGATTTCCCGCTGTCGATGTTGCCCGCGCCTGCCGCGTCCTGCGTCCGTTGCGCTGCCGGGCGTGGGACGGAATCGCTCCCTCATCATCCATGTGCCGCCGCTGTGTCCCGCGCGCACCGCAACGACCGCGACACCGTCCTGCAATGCGCCGGCGGTATATGTCCCGGGTTTCGCGCCCGCGGGCGCGTTTGGGGAGGTCAGCATGGGGAAGAGCAAGCGTTTCGGGGCGGGGGCCCTGATCGGTACGGTTCAGGGCGTGGCATTCGGCGTCATGTTGATCGCTGCACTGAGCGGCGACGCCTACGCGGCGAGTCCGGACCATCATGAATTCGATGCCACGCTCGAGGCGCCGTACCGCGGTGACGCGGGCGATGCGCGCGAGTTCGTGCTGCATTTCGCGTTTCCGGACGCCACCGACCCGGCCACCGTGGCCTGGCGCCTGGAAGTGCAGGACCCTGCCGGGCGGCGCGTGCAGGCCTGGTACGGCGAAGTGCCGTTCTATGGAAAACCTGTCGATGTGCGCGTGCCCTGGGACGGACGCGATGCGGCGCAACGCGCATTGGCGAGTGGCCACTATCGCGTCGGCCTGACCGCTGCGACCGGCGAACCGCTGCTGACACGCACGCTGCCCGGCGAACTGCCGCAGCGCGTGGAACAGGCGCTGGCGACGGCGGACCACGCTATCGCGCAGAACTGGGACATCGAACTCGGTGCACCGGCCAAGCCAGCGATGCCCGCATTCACGGCGCTGCCTGTCGGCGTCTTCGGTGAAGCGGCGTACAGCGAGGGTGCCAAGAGCGCGCCGGCGACCGGCGCGCTGCCGTACACCGTGTACTACGGCAACCTGCACAGCCAGACCAACGATTCCGACGGTGGCGGCGCGATCGGTTCGTGCACCTCGTCGCAGGCCGCACAGAGCGGCCAGTACGGCCCCGCCGCGGCGTTTCCGTACGCGCGCAACCGCGGTCTCGATTTCCTGATGACCTCCGAGCACAACCACTACTTCGACGGATCCTCGTCGACCAATGCCTCGGCCAGTCCGACCACGGCGCGCAGCCGCTATGCCGCCGGTCGCAGTGCGGCCAGCA
>NZ_JAVTWC010000013.1:0-19626 GCF_032229445.1 Tahibacter sp. | reverse complement strand
GCTTGAGCACGACCACGCCTACGCCTTCGCTCGCCACGAAACCGTCCGCGCGATCATCGAAGGTGTAGCAGCGCCCATTCGGCGACAGCATCCCCGCATTGCCCGCGGAAGCCTGAAACGCCGGGCTCGACTGGATGAACACGCCGCCGGCCAATGCCAGCGCCACCTCGCCCGCACGCAAGGCCAGGCAACCCATATGCATCGCCACCAGCGAACTCGAACAGGCGGTGTCGATGGCGACGGCCGGCCCCTGCAGATCCAGGAAATACGAAATGCGCGCCGGCGTGATCGCACCGGAATTTCCCCAGAAGGCCTGCGGCGGAATGTTTGCCTGCGGCATCAGCGCGCTGTAGTCGCCGGTGGTGCTGCCCAGATAGACACCGCAACGGCTGCCTTCGATCGCATCGCCGACATAGCCGGCGTCCTCGAGCGCCTTCCACGACTCCTCCAGGAACAACCGCTGCTGCGGGTCCATGAAGGTCGCCTCGAGTCCCGAGATGTTGAAGAACAGGGCATCGAACTGATCGATGCCCGACACCACGCCACGGGGCAGCCCCCGCCCCTCGCCCGGCGCGTCGATCAGGTCGTCGCCGCTGGCCAGGTGTCGCCACAACTGTTCCACATCGTCGCAATGGGGATAACGCGCACTCATGCCGACGATCGCGATCGGTTCGTGAGCCGCCGTTGCCGGTAGCGGCGGACGTGGGCCGCCGACGTCGGTCGGCGTGGCGGCGACCGGTGCCACTGCGGGCGCGACGGCCGGAACGGCTGTGGCGCTCCGTGCGTTGCTGGCAACCGCGAAGCGACTGCGTAGCGGCGCTGCTGACGCGACGGCCGCAGCGCGCGAGTCGTCGACCACGGGTTCTGCGCTGGTCACGGCGACTGCGCCGATGTCCGCCCGCAGTGCATGCTCCGCAAGGATGTGCGCGCTGAGCTTTGTCACCGTGCTGTAGTCGAACAGCGCGGTGGTGTTGAGCGAGATGCCGAGCTTTTCAGAAATGACATGCACCGCGTGCACACCGAGGATCGAATCCAGGCCGTAGTCGGCGAACGGCTCGTCGGCGTCGACGAGATCCACGGAAACCTTCAGCGCGTTCGCGATCGTCTCGGCAATCGTGCGGCGCACGAATTCTTCCTGGCCGGCGCGGTCGGGCTGCACGCGCTGCGCCGGCGCGGGAGCTGCCGGTGCCGCGCGAACCGGAGCCGGAGCAGCAGCAGCCGGCCTGTCGTGCGCGACCGGCGCAGGCCGGCTGTCCCGAACAGACGCGTCGGACTGTGGCCGCGCCTTGACCGGCGCCTGGAGGACGGCGCCGTCGCTGCGCGCAACCACGATCTGTTGTCCCAGATCGTGCGCGGATTCTGCCGGGAACTGCAGCGCTTCGAAGCCTTCCCCTTCGAGCACGCGGCGCCAGGCCGCCGGGTCCAGCGCCGGCGTACCCGGAATGCGCAGCGCGTCGTCATCGAACAGCCACCAGCCTTCGGTCAGACCGAAGGTCAGGTGCGCCACGAGGCTGAAGCGGTTCATCTCGTTGAGCAGCAGCAGACCCCCATGGTGCAATGCTGCCTTGGCGTTGCGCAGCGTCGTGCGGATGTTGCGCGTCGCATGCAGCACGTTGGTCGCTATCACGAAGTCGTAGCTGCCGATGTCGATGGACTGGCTGCGCAACGGCTGCTCGACGTTGAACAGGCGGCAGCGCAGGTACGGCGCGTCCGCGGCAAACTGTTCCTCCGCGTGCATCAGGAACGACTTGGAAATGTCCGTGTAGGTGTATTCGTCGATCGCCGACGCGAACGGCCGCAGCTTGTCGAACACCAGCGCGCTGGTGCCGCCGGTGCCGGCACCGATCTCCAGAATGCGCAGGCGTCGCTGCGGGTCCTGGGCGAGGCGGTCACGGAACTGGGCCACCAGACTGTCGGCGAGCACCGTGTTGAAGTAGTCGGCGAGCGCGTTGCGGCGGTAGAAGCCTTCGACACTGCTCATCTTCGATTGCGGGAACAGCAAGTCCGTCGCGAGGCGACGGCCCGTGAGCACGTCTGGCAGCGCCCGCAGCGTGGCGTCAACGACGCCGATCTGCGCACCTAGACCGGGCTGCGCACGCCACGACACGCAGCGTTCGTCCCACTGCGACCAGGCGGCGGCCATGTCCGCCGGCGCCCCGAAGCCGGGGACCAGGCCTTCGTCCGACTCGCGCAGCAGGCCCGCTTCCGTCAGCACATGCACGCTGTGGAGCATCCAGCGCTCGTACATCGCGCGCAGTCCGCTGGCGGCGAACCATCGACGCACGGACCCGGCCGTCGGTGCCGGGAGTGGCGCGTCGAACAGGCCCAGGTGCTGCAGCTGTGCGTACAGCAGCGTCAGTTGCTGCCGGTCGAATTCCGCCTGCCACGCACGCACCGTGTCGTCGGCGATGAGTTCGGCCGGAATCGCCGCGACCTCGACCGGCATCACCACCGCGCTGCTGCCGGTCGACGCCGGCAGCTCCAGCGCCTGCAGCTGGGCTTGCGCCTGCGCCGAGAGGGTCTTCACGACCGCGAGTTGCGGCACGCGGGCGGCGAACAGCGCCTGCAGCGCGCGCAAGCCGTCATCGGGCTCGATCGAGCCGATGCCGGCCTGTTGCATCCGCTGCTGGTAGTACTCGGACGACACGGTTCCAACCGTGCCCCAGAAGCCCCAGTTGACAATCTTCACGGCGCAGGGCCATGCGGCGTTCAGTGCGTGTGCGAAGGCGTCCTTGAACGTGCAGCCGGCGGCGTAGTTGCTCTGGCCGGCTTGCTTCACGAAGCTCTGCAGCGCGGAGAAGAACAGCACGAAATCGAGCGGCTCGCCGGCGAACACTTGCGCGATGCGCACGCAGACGTCCACCTTGGCGCGCAGCGCGGTGCGCAGCCGCCCCTCTTCCATGTTGGCGAGGCTCTTGTCCAGCAGGACGATGGCGGAGTGGACGACGCCGTCGATGCGGTCGTGGCGTGCCCGGATCTCGCGATGAGCACGGGCCAGATCGTCGCGGTCCGCGGCGTCGGCCTGCAGATACAGCGGCGCGGGACCGAGCGCGGACAGACGCCGCATGCTCTGCTCGATCTCCTCGTCGACGGGGCGCCGGCCGATCCACACGATATTCGCGCGATGCTGCCGGACCAGGTATTCGCTGAAGACCTGACCGATGCCGCCGGCGCCGCCGATCATGACGTAGACGCCGCCGTCGCGGAATGTGGTCGCCTCGACCGCTGCCGGTTCGAAGCGCAGCAGCTGCTGCTGGAACCATTCGCCGGCCCGATACGCCCAGGCGTCGCCATTCGGGTCGGCGGGCAGCCGCAGCCATTCGTCGACATCACCGCTTTCGCCCGCAGGAATGTCGACGAGGCGGACCGGCCAATGTGCATATTCCTTGGCCAGGGAACCGACGAAACCATGGATGCCGGCATGGGCCGGATCGGCAACGTCGGCGGCATCGATCTGTTGCGACTGCGTCGTCAGCACCGTCCAGCCGAGCGGACGCGCGCCGTAGCCCCCGGCGAGCAGCGCCTTGACGAGCCGGAACAGCGCGATGACGCCGGTTTCCTGCGCCTCGATCAGCTGATCTTCCTCCGGCGCGGTCCACAGTGGCGACGCGATCCACACGATGTGGTCGATCGGGTTGTGCGCCGCGAGCGCGGCGGCAAGCGTTTCGACCGCACTGTCGGCGGCGGCGTCGAGCACGTGCGCGTGCGCATGGCGCTGCCGCATGGCGTGCTGCTGCTCGACCGAACCGCCGACGATGAGCACGCGCGCGTGCGGCGCGGGCCAGGCCTCGGCGAACGGACTCGCCACCGCCTCCCAGCGCGGCAGCAGCAGCGACGTGACCGCGTGTGCGGCAGCGGCCACCTCTGCGGAGGGCGCCTTCGGACTGGCGAGTGCGCGACAGACGAATCCGCGTAGGCGTACGCGGATGTCGCCCTGCTCATCGCACACGTAGACATCGAGTTTCTGCGTCTGCGTACCCGGCAGCGTGCGGTCGCGCACCAGCGCGAAACCCCGCAGCGGCGTTGCGCCGAGTATCTCGATCTCGTCGACCGAGAACGGCATGGCCGCCTGCGCGCCCGCGGTCGCGGAGGTGCCGGCAGACGCGGTGCCGAGCACGAAGCCGATGGAGGCCTGCAGCGCGCTGTCGAGGATGCCCGGATGCAGGACGTAGCTTCCCTGCGGAGCGTCGGCGTCGTCGGGCAGCGCGAGCTGCGCGAGCACGAATGGAGAATTGTCGTCCGCACCGATCTGCAGACTGCGGATGCCGCGATGCGCCGGGCCGTAGCTCACGCCCGTCGCGTCGAATACGTCGTAGCACGCGCTCGCGTCGACACGGATTTCGCAACAGCGCCCCAGCGCGGCCAGATCCACGCGTTCGTGCGCCACCGGAGCGACGAGCGCAACCCGGCCCTGCGCGTGCACGATGCGCTCGCCGCCGCTGCCACCCTCGTCGTCCGCCTGTGTGTACACCTCCCAGGCCACCTCGCCCGATTCAAGCGGATCGAGACTGACGTGGACGGCGAGGGGCGCATTGACCCGTAGCGGCCGTACCCAGACGACAGCCTTCAGCGCGAGCGTGCCGTCATCCACTTCCAATGCGCGGTGGACGGCCTGCTGCGCCATCTCGAGATAAGCGACGCCCGGAAGCATGCGCTCGCCGTGCACGCGATGGTCAGCCAGGAAGAACTCGTCTCCGGTGAACCGAGACGAATAGCGCTGTTGCGCCAGGGTCGAGGTATTGGCGTGCAGCAGGGGGTGCAGCTGGGTCACGGCTGCATCGGCCGGGACAGCCGCTGTTGGGCCCAGCGGCAGCCAATGCGTCTCCGGCGCGAAGGGATAGGTCGGCAGCGCGATGATGCGCGGCGTGTCCTGCGGATACAGGCGCGTCCAGTCGAACGCCAGTCCCTTGACCCACAGGTCCAGCACCTTGGCGTACTTGCCTCGGGCCAGCCACTTGGCAATGGTTTCGTCGAATTCGTCGTCCTCGGTCAGCGCCGACAATGCATCCTTGTTGCGCTTGACCTCGCCGCGGTGCAGTCCGTCGATGGCCGTGTCGCCACCCACGTAGCGCTGCAGTAGTCCGCTCAGCGCCGCCAGTGTGTCCGCGGTGAACGCGAGGCGATGGTCCATCGCCTCGCGCCCGACCTGCAGCGTGTAGGCGATGTCGGCCAGATCCGCATCAGCCAGTCCGCGGCGGTGGATCGCGTCCAGCAGTTGCTGCGCGCGTGCCTTGAGGCGTTCCTCGCTGCGCGCCGACAGCACGCACAGCACCGGAACTGTCCGTGTGAACGGCGCCGCGGCGGTTGCGACGTATTCCTCGACGATCACATGCGCGTTCGCGCCGCCCGCGCCGAAGGACGAAATTCCGGCAATGCGCGGGTATTCGCGCGTCACCCCAGCTAGCGTCACCTGCGGCCGGCGCCAGTCGGCCAGTGTGCGCTGCACCACGAACGGCGTCGTGCTGAAGTCGATGTTCGGATTGAGCGTTTCCGCATGCAGGCTCGGCGCCAGCTGCCGGTGCTTCATCTGCAGCAGCACCTTGGTCAGCCCGGCGATGCCGGCCGCGGCCTCGGCATGGCCGATGTTCGACTTGACCGAGCCGATCGCGCAGAACTGCGTGTCGGCGGTGTGCCGCGCGAAGGCCTGGGTGAGTCCGGTGATCTCGATCGGATCGCCCAGCGAAGTGCCGGTGCCGTGTGCCTCGATATAGCTCACCGTGCGCGCGTCGATACCGGCCTTGGCCAGCACCGATGCGATCAGCTCGCGCTGCGCGACCGGGTTGGGCACCGTATAGCCGTTGGTCTTGCCGTCGTGGTTGATACCCGTCGCGCGGATCACGCCATGGATCGGATCACGGTCGGCTACCGCCCGCGCCAAGGGCTTGAGCAGCGCCACGCCAATGCCTTCACCCGGTACGAAGCCGTCGCCGCCGGCCCCGAAACTGTGACAGCGCCCGCTCGCCGACAGCATGCGGCTGCTGCACAGCATCGCGTAGTTGGCCGGATGCAGGTACAGGTTCACACCGCCGGCGAATGCCAGCTCGCACTCGTCGCGCAACAGGTGTTGGCAGGCTTCGTGGATCGCCGTCAGCGACGCCGAGCACATGGTGTCGACGGGCATGCTCGGCCCCTGCAGGTTCAGCGCGTATGACACGCGATTGGCCAGCGAGCCGAACGAGGTCGACGGCGCCAGCGTCTCGCCGCGACGCCACAGTTCCGGGCCGTACAGGTCGAAGCCGGTCCTGGTGATGCCGGCGAATACGCCGACACGGCGCTGGTGCGCTGTTGCGAAGCGCTCGCGCGTGTAGCCGGCGTCTTCCATCGCCGCCCAGCACGTTTCCAGGAACAGGCGTTCCTGCGGGTCGACGTTCATCGCCTCGCGCGGCGAGATATTGAAGAACAGTGCGTCGAACTCGGCGAAGCCGTCGATGAAGCCGCCCCACTTGCCGTAGCTGCGGCCGCTCGCGATCGCGCGCTCCATGTCGGGCTCGAAGAAGCCCTCGATCGGCCAGCGTTCTGCTGGAATCTCGCGGATGCCGTCGCGGCCTTCGCGCAGGTTGTCCCAGTAGCTGTCGATGTCGCGCGCCTGGGGATAACGCCCGGCCAGACCGATGACGGCGACCGCCTGCGACACCGGCCGGGCCGGTTCGGAGGACACGTCCGTCGCCGACGTTGCCGGCGCGGCGGAGACGACCGCCGCAGCGCGCGCAGACCCCGGCGGCGGCGCAACGGCCGCGCCGGACACGACGGCAACCGCCGACGCGACGGCGGTCGCCGGCACAGCGGCTGGCTCGTCCAGCCCGCACCAGCGCACGCACGCCGCGTGATGGTCGCGCACCAGGTAGTCGCCCAGCTCGGCCAACGTCGGGTATTCGAAGAACAGCGTCTTGGACAGCTCGCCGAACACGCCGGTCAGCCGCGTGTTGAGCTGCATGATCACGATCGAGTCGATGCCGTAGCTCTCCAGTGGCTCGGCCACGTCGATCTGTGCCGCATCGAGCTTCGTCACGGCACCGAACAAGCGACGCAACTGCTGCAGCGTGCGCGGCCTTACTTCCGATGCTTCGGCCTGCCTGGCGGGCTCAGCGCGGGTCGCTTTCGCGTGCGTCTCCATCAGCGCGGGCGCCATCCCGTACAGCACCTGCACCTGCGCCGCACCGCTGCCGTAGGCCTGGTACAGCGCTTCGATTCCCTGTGCCGTCGGCATCGCATCCGCACCCACCGCGCGCAGCGCCTCACGCCGCTCGGCACCGACCTGCATGCCGCCCTCTGCCCACAGCGGCCAGCCGATCGACACGCTATGGCCCCGGCACTCGCCGCGAGCCACCGCCTGTGCACGCTGCTGTGCATACGCGTCCAGGAAGGCGTTCGCGAGCGCGTAATCGCCCTGCCCCACATTGCCGTAGGCCCCCGTCGCCGACGAGAACAGCACGAACGAATCCAGCGCCAGATGACGCGTCGCGCGGTCGAGATTCACGACCCCGCGCACCTTCGGCGCCAGCACCTCGCGATACTGTGCTTCGGACTTGCGCAACAGGAAGCCGTCCCGGATCACACCGGCCGAATGCACGATGCCGTCGAGACGGCCGTGGCGCGCGAGTATCCCCGCAATGAGCTCGCCGACTGCGGCCGCGTCGGCCACATCCACCCGACGGCAATCGACCGTGAGTCCACCCAACGACGGCAGCCCGGCCGGCTCGCCGCGCCCCACCAGCACCACCGTCGCCGTCCCAACCTCGCGTTCGATCGCCTCGGCGACCCGGCGTCCCAGGCCGCCGCCGCCGCCAGTGATCAGGTACACGCCGCCGCGCTTCCACGGCTGCACCGGCGCCGATCCCACCAGTGGACGGAAATGCCGCGCCTGCCAGAGCCCATCCGCATAGCGCAACTCCGCCGCCTCGCTGGCCGCACACCGCGCCAGCTGCGCCGCCAGCCACGGCGTGTCCGACACGTCCTCGACCCCGATGACTTGCCCGCGCAGCAGCGGCTGTTCCTGCTGGGCCGTCTTGAGCAGACCGGCCAGCGCGTACAGCGTCGCCTCGCCCGCCGGTATCACCAGCTGGATCCGAAGCGGCGCGCGCGGCCGGTCCTGCAGCCAGGTCTGCACCCGCTGCAGCAACTGCCAGCCGTAGCGCGCGAACCGCTCCGCCTCGTCGCCGTCTGCCGCCAGCGTTTCCACCCGCGCCGATGGCCACGCATCGCCCTGCACCGCACTGCGCCAGCCGGCGAACAGTATCCACTGCTCGCCATCCGTGACCGCCGCTGCCGCCAGCGACGCCGGCTCCCACTGCGGCGTCAGCAGCAGCGCCTGCGGCGTTGCCGCATCCGGCATGAGCGCCGCTGCCGTCGCGGTCGGCATCGCCGGCGCCGGCTCCGCGTCCGGCAGCCAGTAGCGCGGCCGCGCAAAGGCATAGCCGGGCAGATGTACACGCCGAGGCGCGCCCTGGCCGTACAGGCGTTTCCAGTCGACCGAAAATCCCTTTATCCACAACTGAGCCAACTTGCGCAGCTTGCCTTTGGCGAGCCACTTGGCAACGAGTTCGGCGGAGTCCTCGTCGTCCGTCAGCAGGCCGACGGCATCGCGATGCTGACGGCATTCGCCGACGAAGCCGTCCTCGTCGCCGGATACCGTGCCGGTCTCCACGAACGCGGCCAGGCGCGCCTTCAGCTGGACCGCATCCGCCGCAACGATCGCGAGGCGGTGGTCGAACGCTTGGCGCCCGACCTGCAGCGTGTAGGCGAGGTCGGACAGCGGCACGTCGTCGCGCTCGAGATGCGCGAGCAGCCGCTGCGCCTGCGCACGCAGGCGCTCCGCGTTGCGCGCCGACAGCACGACCAGCGCGGCCGCAGAATGCTGCAGCGCCTCGCGCGGCGCGCGGTACTCCTCCAGGATCACATGGGCGTTTGAACCGGTGGCGCCGAAGGAACTCAGCGCGGCACGCCGTGGATAGACGACGACCTGCCCGTTCTCCAGGCGTCGGGAGCGCCGCCATTTCTCCGTGCGCGTCTGCACGACGAACGGCGAACGCTGCCAGTCGATATGCGGATTCAGGGTCTGCGCGTGCAGCGACGCAACCAGCGTGCGGTGCTCGAGCTGCAGCACGGCCTTGATCAGCCCGGCCACGCCGGCCGCCGCTTCGGCATGGCCGATGTTCGACTTCAGCGAACCGATGGCGCAGAAGCCGACATCCTGGGTATGGCGGCGAAACGCCTTGCCCAGTCCTTCGATCTCGATGGGATCGCCCAGGGAGGTGCCTGTGCCGTGTGCTTCGACATAGCCGATGCTGCGGGCGTCGACGCCTGCCTTGCGCAGGCATTGCCCGATCATGTCGGCCTGCGCCGTCGGGCTCGGCACCGACGCGCCGCCGACCGCGCCGACATGATTGACGGCGCTGCCTTTCACCACCGCATAGACCGCATCCCGATCGGCACGCGCCCGGCGCAACGGCTTGAGTACGACGACGCCCACGCCTTCGGCCGAGACATAGCCGTCGCCTCCGGCGCCGAAGCTGCGGCAGCGGCCATCGCTGGCATGCATGTCGGCCATGCCGTAGGTCAGGTACTTCGCCGGATGGAGCGACAGGTTCACGCCGCCGGCGAGGGCGACCTCGCATTCGCCGTGACGGACACTTTCGAGCGCGAGATGAACGGCGGTGAGCGACGACGAGCACACCGTGTCGATGGTGATGCTCGGTCCATGGAAATTGCAGAAATAGGAGACGCGATTGGCGATCATGCCGGCCGACAGGGACAGCGGCAGCACCTGCCGGTCCTGCAGCCGCTGCGCGCCAACCAGCGCGTAGTCCTTGTGCATCGCGCCGGCGAAGACCCCGACCGGCCGGCGCCGGCCGTCCTCGCCGAGATCGGCCAGCGTCGCCGGCGTGTAGCCGGCGTCCTCGATCGCGCTCCAGGCGACCTCGAGGAACTGGCGTTCCTGCGGGTCCATCAGCTCCGCGTCACGTGGCAGGATGCGGAAGAACTCGGCGTCGAAGCAGTCCGCCTCCGCGATGAAGCCGCCCCATCGCGACATATCCTTGCCGGATGCGGACTTGACCCGATCGAGCAGGTGCCAGTCCCAGCGCGACGCCGGCACTTCCGTGATGCAGTCCTTCGCCGCCAGCAGATTGGCCCACAATTCGCGCACATCCAGCGCCTGCGGGAAGCGTCCGGCCATGCCGATGACCGCGATGTCGGTCTCGCTTCCGGCGGCGAGCGGTGCGGACTCGCGCACGATCGGCGGCGCAGCGACGGCCACCGGCTTGGCAATGGCTTCCACCGTCCCGCCGGCCGCCGCCGGCGCGACGCTGCCGGCGCGCGACGCACGAGTGGTGTCCTGCGCCGGCGCGCCGTAGCTGGCGCTCAGATGTTCGGCGAGAGCGTCGACGCTGGTGTGCTCGAACAGCAGCGTTGGCGACAGCGGCACCTGCAGCCGGCCTTCGACGAGTTGCACGAGTTCGAGCAGGCTCGCGGAATCCAGCCCCAGGTCGTAGAAACCGGCACGGACGTCGACCTGATGGGTACTCACGCCGAGGCGCTGCGCGACGATGCGCTGCAGGAATGCCTGCCAGGGCGCGCGCCGGTCGTCGCCGGCCGCCGGTGCGGGCGAGCGCTCCGGTGCCGGCGTCGCTCCAGTGATGCGTGGCGCTGGCGTGTGCCCGGTTGCCCCCTCGTCACGCGCCGGCGACCGATCGAGCCGGGCCGGGTCGCGTATGGCCTTGGTGGTCAGATTGGTGAGTTCCGCGACCTTGGCGCCGCACTCGTCGAAGAACTCCAGCGACAGCGAACACAGATCCTGCTGCAGCTTGATCCGGTCGGTCCGGATGCGCGCGACGCAGCGGTCCGACAGCAGGTGGGAGGCGCGGAACGACTCGATCGCGATCGGCAGGAACAGGGGCAGCGCGCCGTCGCCGGTTGCGTCGACGACGCTGCTGAGGCCAATGGCGCAGCCGTCGAGCAGCGCCGGATGGAACATCAGCTCCATGCCTTCGGGCGCGAACGACGGGTCGACGGCACAGTCGATGTAGATCGCATCGGCGGTCGCATAGCGTGCGCCGCGAGGCTGCATGAAGCCGCCGTGGACGAGGCCGTGCGACCGGCACTGCTCATAGACGCGGTCGAGCGAGGTGCGTTCGGCACCGGAGGCGAGGATGGCCTCGAGATCGAGGGTCTCGTCGAACTGCACCGGCCCGGTCGCGCTGACCTGCGCGCTGCAGTAACGCCGCCGCGTTCCGCCGGCCATGTCCTGGCCGTGGATCTCGATGCGCCAGTTCGTCGCATCGATCTGGCGGCTGTCGATCTCGATCAGGAGTTCCTCATCGGCGGCGATCGACAGCGGGTGGTAGATCGACACGTTGCGCAGCGACCAGCCCAGGTGGTCGAGCCCCTGCTCCCGCAGCGTCTGATACAGCAGATCGACGTACGCCAGCCCCGGCAGGACATGGCGGCCATGGACGACGTGATCGCGCAACACCGGGTGCTGGGCGTTCAGGTAAAACCGGTCTTGCGTCGAATTCATCGCAGTGGCTGCCATCAGTGACGGTTCGCGAGGGGTTTTTTCCAGAAATTTCTCGATGCCGATGCGCTGCTTATCGGCACGACGGTCGCCGCCGGACCGATGGCATCGAGATCGAGCCGCTCCAGTCGCGGCGGATCCAGCGGCTGCCGCCGTGCGACGTAGCCGGGCTGCCCGAATGCCTGCACCACGACATGCGCATTGGTACCACCGTCGGCGAACGAATTGATCGCGGCGGCCCGCTGCGGTGCCTCCCACGTCGCGACGCTGCGGCAGAAGCCCAGCCCGGCACCGGCGACATCAAAGTGCTGCAGTGGCTGCTGCGCGGACAGGAACGGCACGCGCCGGCCGTGATGCAGCATCAGCACGACCTTGAGGAAGCTCGCGATACCCTCGGCGCAGAGCGGATGGCCGATGTTCGGTTTCATCGAGCCTAGCTCGCACAGACGCTCGCTGCCGCCATAGACCGCGGCAAGCGCCTTGAGCTCGAGCAGATCGTTGACTTCGGATCCTGCGCCATTCGCCTCGACGTGCGTGACCGCGTCCGGGGCCAGCCCGCTGCGCCGCAGCGCGCCACGCATCACGTCGATCTGCGCCTGGACGTTCGGCGCCGACGGCCCGGCGGTGCGTCCGTCGTTGTTGATCTCCACCGCCTTGACCACCGCATAGATGCGGTCGCCGTCGGCCTGGGCCTGATCGACAGTCTTGAGCAGCACCATGCCGACACCCTCGCCGAGCACGGCGCCGCCGGCGCGCCGGTCGAACACATGGAAGCTGCCGTCACCTTGCAGCAAGCCGCGATGCCGGAACATCTGCACGGCGGCGTCGGTGTGCAGCACGTTCACGCCGCCGACCAGGGCCGCCGTCGTGCGGCCGCTCTGCAATGCCTGGATCGCGACGTCCATGGCCACGAGCGCGGACGAGCATGCGGTATCCACGACGAGGCTGGGGCCGCGCAGGTCGAAGAACTGCGAGACGTTAGCGGCGAGGTAGTTCTGGCCGGTTGCGAGTATCGGGTTCGGCGCCTGCAGCAGGCTCGCGCGGTCCGCGCGATGCTCGCTGCGGGCGCCGAGGTAGACGCCGGTCGCCGTGCCGCGCAGATCGGCCGGGGTGTAGCCGGCGTCGTACCAGGTCTTGAGCGCCTCCTCCAGCACCAGCAACGCCTGCGGATCCATCGCCCGCGCATCCGCCGGCGAGAGCCGGAAATAGCGCGCGTCGAAGCGCCGCAGATCGTCGAGCAACGCCGCATGTGCGTCGCAGGGGACGCCCCAGCGCGACTCGGGCACTGCGGCGATCGCGGAGCGCCCGTCACAGAGCAGCGACCAGTAGTCCTGCGCGGTATCGCAACCGGCGAAGCGGCACGACAGGCCGACCACGGCGATGTCCTGTGCCTGCGGCAAGGCGCGCAGGCGGCCGGCCGGCACGGCCGGCACGGGCAGCGCCGCCGGCGACCCCAGCGGAGCCGGTTGCAGCGGCGCGTGGGCGACGGGCGTCGCCCCAGCCGCCGACGCGAACTTCTCGCCGTGGTGGCGCAGCAGCCAGCCGCCGAAGGCCTCGATCGTCGGATGCTCGTACAGGATCGACGGATCGAGCGCCTCGCTCACGTGTCGGCTGATCGGCGACAGCAACTGCGCCAGCATCACCGAATCGGCGCCGTACTCGGTCAGCGGCGCATCGGTGCGGATGCGCGAGCGCTCGATGCCGAGATGGTCGGCCACGAGGTCGCGCAGCCACTCGTGCAGCGCGCCGGTGGCGGCGCCGGCGGCATCGGCTTTGACCTCGCTGGCCGCCGCCATTGGCCGGGGCGCCGCCACCGGCGCCTCGGGCGGGCGATGTGCCAGCGGTTCAGCCGGCCAGCGGCGCTCGTCGGTCCAGGCCGGCAACACGGTGCCGCGGCAGTGGGCCGCGAGCACTTCATCGAGTAGCGCCAGCCCCTCATCGTCGTCGAGCGTGAGCAGTCCGCTGCGCTCGTACGCGCGGCTCCGTACGGCGCCCATGCCGCTCTGTGCCCAGCTCGGCCACTGGATGCTGACGACCGGCACGCCCTGCTGCGCCTGGGCTTCGGCGTAGGCGTCCATGAATGCGTTGGCGGCGGCGTAGTCGCTCTGGCCGGCCGCCAGGGCGGGAACGGCCGCCGAAACCGACGAGAACAGTGCGGCGAACTGCAGCGGCTGCGGGCGCAACTGCGCGAACAGAACCGGCAGCGCCGCCACTTTCGGCTCAAGCACCGCAAGGACATCGGCCGCCCGCTTGCGCACGAAGGCCGGCGTCACTGCATCGGCGCGGCCGGCGCAGTGCAGCCATCCGGCGATCGGTCCCTGCGTGCGGTTGACCTCGGCGATTTCGCGTGCCACGGCCTCCGCATCGGTCAGAGGTACGTGGGAGACACGTACCGACGCGCCGTCTGCCTCGAGCGCGAGCAGGTCGCGCAGCCGCTGCGCCAGGGCGGTCTCCTCGCGCGCCAGCGTTTCCCAGGATGCGCGTTCGGGCAGGGGCTCGCGGCACGTCAGGAACAGGTGCCTGACGCCGTAGTGCCGCACGAAATGCCGGGCGCACTGATAGCCGAGGCCGCGCGTACCACCAGTGATCCACAGCACCGCGTCCTGCGGAAACGGCGTGTGCGGGGCCAGGGACGGACTTCCGGCGACCGCAGTCTCATCCGGCGCCGTCTCCTCGAGCACCGCGCGGTAGCGTGCGCCGCCGCGGCGACACACCTGCGCGTCTTGCACCTGCGTGAAGTATTCGTCGCGGATCTGCTGCGCCGCCACGTCGTCTGCCTCGGCAGCCTCGAGATCGAGATGCCGCGAAGCGATGCGCGAGTACTCGCTCTGCAGGATGCGGTAGAAACAGGCACGCAGCGCGCCGGCCGGATCGACGGCCGTGTCGCCACAACGTTCCAGCCCGCGCGTGACGCCAAGGGCCATGCCGCCCGATGCCGCACGTGCCTGCACCCAGGCCTGCAGCAGCGACAGCCCGTCTAGCGGGTCGGCGCCGTCCGCCGCGCAACCGGCGAGATCGATGAGGCCGTCGAACTCCGCCAGGCGCAGCGGCGAGCGGTCAGGCTCCCGGGAGCCGTCGTACAGTTCGCTGCCTGCCAGCTGAGCCTGCAGCGCCAGCGCGAGCGCGCGTGTCGCTTCGTCCGCCACGATCAGCACGCGCTGGCCAGAGCGCAGCTCGACCACCGCGGAGGCCGCATGCCACTGCTTGCGCAGGATCCGCTTGCGACGCCGGATCGGCGGCGCCCCGTCCATCGCGGCCGCCACGGCGGACGGCGCAACGACGTAGGGCAGCGGCGTCGACGGAATCCAGTGGCGTTCCGCCGCGAAGGGATAGGTCGGCAGGGACAGCCGGCGCGGTCGGCGGTCGGCATGCAGCAGCCGCCAGTCGAACGCGAGGCCCTGTACCCACAGTTCCAGCAACTTGCCGTACTTGCCGCGCTCTACCCACTTGGCCAGCGCCTGTTGCAGTTCCTCATCGTTGCCGAGCAGCGACACCGCGTCCCTGCGCCGGGCGTCGCCGCGGTAGCAGCCCTCGCCCGAGGTGCCCTGCTCGAGGTACGCGCGGAGGCGTTCCATCAGTTCCGGCAGTGACGTCGCAATGAACGCCACGCGGTGTTCCATCGCCTCGCGGCCGACCTGCAGGGTGTAGGCCAGATCCGCCAGCTCGTGGGGTGCGCACTGCTGCGCCTCCAGATGCCGCAGCAACTGCTGTACCTGCACACCGAGGCGTTCCTCGCTGCGCGCCGACAGCACCACCAGCGCCGGCCGTGCCGACGGCTGCGACCCGGTGTCGTCGATGTATTCCTGCACGATCAGATGCGCATTCGCGCCGCCCGCGCCGAAGGACGAAAGGCCTGCGATACGCGGCAGCTCCCGGAGTTCACCGTCGCGCTCGACTTGCCGCCGCGGCCAGGCGGTCAGCGTGCGCTGGACGAAGAACGGCGTGTGCTCGAAAGTGATGTGCGGGTTCAGCGGCTCCGCGTGCAGTGACGGCACCAGTTGCCCGTGGCGCATCTGCAGCAGCACTTTTGCCAGACCGGCGATTCCGGCTGCGCTCTCCAGATGACCGACATTGGACTTCACCGATCCGATCGCGCAGTACTGTTTGTCCTCGGTGAACTGCGCAAACGCCTGGGTCAACCCGGCGATCTCGATCGGATCGCCCAGGCTCGTGCCGGTGCCGTGGGCTTCGACGTAGCTGATCGCGCGCGCGTCCACGTCGGCGTCGCGCAGCGCCTCCGCGATGACCTGCGCCTGCGCCTGCGGATTGGGCACGCTGTAGCCGTTGGTCTTGCCGCCGTGGTTGATGCTCGAGCCCAGGATCAGACCGTAGATGTGATCACCCTGCGCCAGCGCACGATCCAGCGGCTTGAGCAGCACCGCGCCCACGCCTTCGCCCGGCACGTAGCCGTCGCCGTGCGCACCGAAACTCTCGCAGCGGCCGCGGCTGGAGAAGAACTGCGCCTGCGAGAGGATCAGATACTTGTTCGGGTGCACCGACACGTTGACGCCGCCGGCGATCGCCGCCGCGCACTCGCCGCTGCGCAGGCTGCCGCAGGCCAGGTGGATAGCCGTCAGCGAGCTCGAACACATCGTGTCGATCGCCAGGCTCGGTCCCTGCAAGTTGCAGTAGTACGACACCCGGTTGGCGATCGACGCGGCACTGCTGCTCAGCGCATACGGCTCGCCCAGCGCCTGCGCCTGCGCGCCGTAGAGCTGGTATTCCGTGTACATCACGCCGACGAACACGCCGACATTGCCGCGGACCTCGCTGCGCAGCGACTCGCGCGTATAGCCCGCGTCTTCCAGCGTTTCGTAGGCGCACTGCAGGAACAGGCGTTCCTGCGGATCCAGGATCTGCGCTTCGCGCGGAGCGATGCTGAAGAACAGCGCGTCGAAGTTCTCCACGCCGTCGATGAACCCGCCCCACTTGCTGTAGCTCTTGCCGATCCTGCCCTTCTCCGCGTCGAAGAAGTCGCGGTGATCCCAGCGCGACGCGGGTATCTCGGTGATGCAGTCACGGCCTTCGGTGAGGTTCTGCCAGTAGGCCTCGAGCGTCGGCGCCTGCGGATAGCGACCGCTCATGCCGACGATCGCGATCGGCGTCACCGCGGGTGCAGCAGGTGCCGCCACGCTGGGCATGACGCCCGGGCGGCGGCCGCGGCGCGGGCGCACCCCCCCCGCTGCCGACGGAGCCGGCGCTGCCAGAGAACCTGCCGCGGCCGGCGGGGCCGGCGCCGGCCGCGTCTCCACGTGCAACTGCGCCAGCAGCGTGGTGCGATGCTGGCGCAGGAAATACTGCGCCAGCGCCGCGATCGTCTGGTACTCGAACATCAGCGTCTTGGGCAGCGCGCCGAACGCTTCCTGCAGCGCATCGACGAGCTTGAGCGCGAGGATCGAGTCGATGCCGTAGCGCTCCAGCGGCGCGTCTGCATCGATGCGCTCCGGTGCGAGCTTGAGTGTCTGCGACAGCCGCTGCTTGAGGTAGCGGATCGTGCGGTCACGCAGGTCGTCGGCATCGATGCCCGCCGGCACGGGTGCCGCGGACACGGCAGGCGCCGGCACCGCGGATGGCGCCGGCGCCTGCAGCGCCTCGCGCGTGCCATTGAGCACCACCACCTGTTCCGCCTCGCTCGCCCACGCCGCCTGCAGCGCGGCCAGACCTTCGGCCGTGCCCAGCGGCTCCCAGCCTTGCTGCCGCAGCCGTTGCAGCGCGTCGTCGTCCAGCCGCATCCCGCCTTCGGCCCACAGCGGCCAGGCTATCGCCACGGTGCGCCCCGTCGCCGTACCGTCCCGCACGCAGGCCGCGCGGTAGCGTGCATAAGCGTCCAGGAACGCATTCGCCGTCGCGTAGTCGCTCTGCCCGACTGCCCCGGCCACGCCGGCCACCGACGAAAACAGCACGAAACCGTCCAGCGCCAGGCCGCGCGTGGCACGGTCGAGGTTGACCGTGCCCGCGACCTTGGCCGTCCACACCGCGCGCAACTGCTCCAACGTCTTGTGCAGGATGAAGGCATCGTCGATGACGCCGGCGCTGTGCACGACCGCGTTGAGGCCGCCGTGACGCGCCACGATCGCCTCGGCGCAGGCCTGCACTGCCGCGGCGTCGCCCACGTCGAGTTCGCGGTATTCCACCTGCGCGTCGCGGCCGCTGCGCGCGAGTGACGCCAGCGCCTCGCGTCGCGCCGCATCGGGTGCCGAGCGGCCCGTGAGCACCAGCCGCGCACCTTGGGTGTGGCGCAGGATTTCGCCGGCGACGATCAGGCCCAGGCCGCCGATACCGCCGGTGATCCAGTACACCCCGCCGTCACGCCACGGCACCGGCGGCGCTGCCGGCGGGTCCAGCGGACACAGATTCAGCACCTCGCGGTCGCCGCCGCGATAACGCACCTGCGCGTCGGAGGTACCTGCGTTCTCGCGCACGGCGCGCAGCAGCAGGGCCTCGTCCGCGTCGTTCCCCAGCTCGATCACCTGCCCCTGGAACAGCGGGTTCTCCTGCGCCGCACTCCTGAGCATTCCGGACACCGCGCCCAGCAATGCACCGTGATGCTCACCCCAGGCCGGCCCGTGCCGCGCCGTCAGCACCTGCAGCCGGATCGGCACCGTCGGCTGATCCGCCAGTCCCTCGCGCACCAGCGCGAACACCGATTCCCATGCCGCACCCAGCGTCTCCACATCCGTCACTGTCGGCAGCGCCAGCCAGCGCGCCGCCACCCCGCTCGCGCGCAGTGCTTCCAGCCGTGGTGCATACGCCGCATCCACGCAGACCCAGTGCGTCGACGCCGGCGCCGCCACCGGCACCGCCGGTCGCGCCTCCCAGCGCTGCGTCAGCAGCGCCGTCTGCGCCGCTTCACTGCCCAGAACGCGCGAGGTCAGGCCCTGCAGGCGCACGCATACGCGCCCCGCTTCGTCACAGACATCGACGTCGAGCGTCAGCGTCGACGACGACACACGGCCGCGCGTCCGCAGATACACCCAGGCCGATACAGGCGTCGGACCGGCAATCTGCAGGCGCTCCAGCACGAACGGCAGCATCGGGCGCAGGCCGGGCGCGGCTTCGCTGGCATCCGTCTCGCCGAGCAGCAGCGCGACGGCCGCCTGCAGCGCGCTGTCGAGCACGCTGGGATGCAGCACGTAGTCGTCCCGGGTCGTCGCGACGCACGCCGGCAGCGCGACGCGCGCCAGCACGAACGCCCCGCCAGCCGCGTCGACACCGAGGTTCAGCTCGGTGAGACCGCGATGTGCCGGACCGTAGTCGAGTCCGGCGGCGCTGAAGAACCGATAGCAGGCCGACGCCTCGACGGAGCGGTCGCAGCGGGCACGCAGGCCAGCGATATCGACAACGGAAAGATCCGCCGGCGCCGGTGTCACGACGAGTCCCTGCACATGCAGGGTCGCACCGTCGGCGCTTCGGACGTCGAACTCGATGCCGCCGTCGTCGCGTGCGGCGAGTTCGATGTCGAGTGCGACGCCGTCATCTGCCACGACAGGTCGCAGCCACGTCACGTCACGCAGTTCGAGTGCGGTTGCCGCCTCGTCGAGACTGCGCGCGACGGCCGCACGTGCCATCTCGAGACAGACCACGCCGGGCAGCAGGCGGCGGCCGGTCATGACGTGATCGCGCAGAAAGAATTCGTCGCCGGAGAAGGCGACGGAGAAACGCTGCCCGGAGAAATCGGAGGTATTACGGTGCAGCAGCGGATGCAGCGCCGGGACGGACGCCATCGGCGCCTGCGCGTACTTCAGCAGCTGCAGCGCCTGGATCTTGGACAGGCGCCCGGCCGTCAGCTCGCGCAGAACGAATTCCGAATACTTCATGACGAATATCCTTCTGTCCGGGCGTGCTCCAGCCGGTCGAGCGCCTGCATCGCATCCTGCAATGTGACGCTGTCGGCGATGAGGCCGTCCAGCAGACGCTCCAGCGCCGCGTCGTCCGGTGTCCCGCTGGCGTCGCGATAGCGCATGTGTTCCACCGTCGTCGACGGCGCTCGGCCGGTGCCGGTCTCGACCCAATAGCGTTCGCGCGCGCACGGGTACGCCGGCAGGCTGACGCGCCGCGGCGCGCGCGCCGCGTGGCGCGCCGCCCCCGCCTACAGACGCTGCCAGTCGAAAGGC
>NZ_JAVTWC010000012.1:88143-111301 GCF_032229445.1 Tahibacter sp. | reverse complement strand
GCGACGTGGGGCGCGACGGCTCCGGCGACGTGGGGCTCGACGCGTCCACCGACCCGGAGCGGCCGGCGGACGCTCGGGTGTGGGTGCAGCGTCAGGAATCGACACGGCCAGACCAACGTTCCGATCAATCGACGGCCGGCAAGTATCGTCAATACTTGTCCCCGGCTCCGCAGGGAACAAGCCGACGTTTGAGGTAACCGGAAGACCGGCCGGGAAAACTCCTATCGTGAGCCGCCGAGCACACCAGCCGGGAATCCGCCGCGTATGGCGCGACAGGCTCGTTCGCCGCGCGAGCCGGGGGCAGGTTGCTCATGTTTCAGTACGCTACGCGCGGAATTTCCTGAGGTGATTGGCAGCTGCGTCGCCGGATCTATAAGTTTGTTGCGAACGGCAGCGTTTCGACGTCAAAGGAGGCTTTTTCTCTTGCCTCCCTTGCGTCGGGGAAGTCGATCGGACTGTGGGGCCGCTGCGCCGTCCGCTGCGGGATGGTGGCCGGCTCTGATGCTGTGATTACGTTTGTCACGAATTCGCGTTTTACACAGAATCAGCCACCTCGGTCAGCACCGTGCTTCGCGGCAGCGCGAGGCGGGTGGCACGTCCGTCACATTCGGGGATGTGGCTTGGCGTGCAAGAAATAGCGTCGTTGCGGCAGTCAATGCGGTCGGGAGCTACAGGGGCCATCATCCCGCGCGCAGAACGCCGCCATCGACAATCCGCTGCTCGACTGCCTGGCCACTATCCTCCGCCAGCTCTCCGCGCTCCGCCGCACTCGCTTGCCTGCCATCGCCCGTTCCTCTGCGCCGTGAAAACTGCAGACGATTCTCCGCGCGAATGCCCAGACGAGAAGAACGGCGGTGAGTTATCGCTTACGCCATACATGATTGCGGAGAGATTTGTCCTTGAGCCTCCACGTGTCGATGAAGGTCTGAGGCGGCGCCATGGCGGCGAGCGCGTGCTGCGGGCAATCGAGAATCGACAGCCGCCGCGGCGATCGGGCGCGCCGCGGCGAAACCCACGCGCGTAGCCAGCGCGGTCGTCATCGAACCGCGCGACGCAAGCCACCTGGGCGCTCAGCCGCGCATCACGCCGGAGCGACCGGCGGCTGCAGGCCGACGAAGTCCGTGTCGAGGATTTCGGGGAACTGCCCGCCGCCGGCGCGATCCAGCTTGACCAGTGCCGCGCAGGCTGTGCCCGGCAGCAGCGGCGTTTCCGCGACGAAGGTCCAGCTGAACAGGCCGCAGCGGCGTACCGCGCCCGTCGCCAGATCCTCAAGCAGATGCGGCAGTTCGACGACCGACGGCAGCGGTGCGGTCGCGAACAGCGGCACGGTCGCGTAGGCGTCGTCCGCATGGCGTGTGATCAGGCCGTAGACCGCGGCCGGTGGCGCCAGTGTGGGTTCGGCGACGATGGGCACCTGGGCGCTCAGTAGTAATCCTTGAGGCCCATACAGGCGCACGATCAGCTGGTCGCCTGCGCGCAGCTGAGCGGGCTCGAAGCTCGGTTTATCGGGCTCACCGCGCACCAGCAGCACGTCATCGAGACGAATGCAGTACGGCGTGTTGGCGATGGCCTCGAACCGCGCTCCGTCGGGGGAAATGGCGGGCTTGGCCGCCGTCAGCGTGACGGGCTCGATCTTGCCGTCGCGCAGGATGTGCACGCTGATCTGGCTGCCCGGCAGTGCGTCGCTGGAGAAGGTGCCGCTGGCGTTGTCGATGAGACCGAAGGCGATGTAGACCGTGTCACCGGCGGCATAGCCGGTACGGTCCAGGCTCAGGCGCAGCAGCTTCTGCCCGATGACGACGGATTCCTGCCGCGCGGCGGAAGTCAGCTCGCGGTCGTAGGCCGGGTCGGCGAACAGCAGGCTGACGAATTGCAGCGGCGGCGTCGGGCGATCGTCGGGGCGCAGCGGCAGCGGCAGACGCGCGATGTCAGCGTGGCGCAGCAGCGATTGCGGATTCTCCGGGTTCGCGTCGGGCGCGATCCGTACCTGCAGCTCGATGCGCGCATCGGCACTGGCCGCGCGCAGACGCTGTATGACGGACTCCTGTTGCGCTGTGGCGACACTGCATCGGAACAGCTTGCCGCCGCTGCCGTCGTCGACACCGGCGGACAGCTCCAGCGGCAGCGTCCAGCCGTCGATGACGAGGCTCACGCGGCCGCGCTGTTTCAACGTCTGGCACGGATCATCGACCGCCGCGTCCACCGGCGTCAGCGCGCGAACCGACAGCACGAGTTTCGTGGCGTTTGCCGGCGTGATCGTGCCTCCCGGTGCTGCGGCGACGCGCAGAAGCCAGGCAGCGTTCTGCGCCTTGTCACGCAGCAGCGCGGCGCCGCCTTCGGCGATCAGGCAGGTCGCGATCTCGCCGTGCTCGGGCGCGCCGGTGCGCAGCGACCACGCGACGAAGGTGCGCCGGCGCGCCTCGCGCGCCGCGACGATTGCGCCGTCGCCGCCATACAGCCGGTCGCGCGGCAGGCCCGGCGAGCGTGGCGCGCGGCCCTGATGCAGCACGGCCGGCGCGTAGCCCGCCGGGCGGCCGAAGCGCGCGTGCTGCGCGTCGAAGGCAGCGGTTTCGTTGGCATCGTTGCGCAGCGGCAGGAGCAGCGCTTCGCGGCTCAGATACATGGCGCCGGCGCGCGCGCCGATCACGCCGTGCTGCACCGCCCCGGGCAGCAGCGGCGCGCACTCCGCCGCGGTCGGCAGCGCGGCGGCGAGTTCGCTCGCCAGCGGCATGCGCGCGCGCGGCGACAGCGGCACCAGGTGGCTCGCCGGTGGCGCGATCAGCGTCAGCGGCGGACGCTCGAACAGCACGTGGTGAGACAGGCTCAGGAAACGTGCATCTGCCGTGCTGTCGCGCGCCGGTGCAGCACCCGGCAGCCGGCGGTCGCCGAGGCGCAGTGCGAAACCGCGCGGCGACTGCAGCACGCTGTCGCCGCCGCGCACGAGTGAGCTCGCGGCCAGGTCGGCGACGTTGCGTGCGGTCGGCCAGCCCAGCGCAGCACTCGCATGCAGCGTGTCGTTGCGGTAGCGCAGCGGCGACGCAGTCACGGGGCCGCGATAGGGCGGCAGCGCCCCGATCGCGCTCCAGGCGGCCTCGTGCCAGTACGTCGTCCATGACGTGGCGCGAGCCGGCAGCGCAACGGACACGGAACCGGCGTCTCGCGGCGATGCCGGCGTTGCGAGGTCGCGGGTCGCAAACAGCGCCACCCGTGGTGTCGCAAGCGCCTGCCAAGCGCGCTGGCGCAGACCGCTGAGATCATCGGCACGAGTCGCGGCGTCGCCGTCGAGATCGACGCGGGCGAGTCCGGTGCGGCCGAGCACGATGAGGTCGGCCGGCGGCAGCTCGGCCGCGGCGGGCGGCGCGGACGAGCTGCGCGGCACGCTGATCAGCAGGCGCAGTGCGCGTCCGTCGGAGCGGCCCGACGGCACCAGCGCGAGCGTGCGGCGCGGAGGCCGCTCATTGAGCAGCGCCTTGAGCGTGAGCAGCGTGCGCGGCCAGCGCGGCTCGGCGGCCGCCTCGACCGGCTGGCCGTCCTCGACCTGCAGCAGTGACTGCTCGCGCGGCATCAGCGCGCGCGCCGCTGGTACTGCGGCGCCGGCGCTCACGAAGGCGTCATCGAGCGCCAGGCTCAGGCGCGCCTGGCTCGCATCGCCGACGGCGAGTGCCCACGCGCGGTCGCTGCCTGCCATGGGAATGGGCATCGGCGGAAGGTCGTTGTCGGCGATCAGCCAGCGCCGCGTCGCTGCGCCGGCCTGGGCGAAGCTGAGCGGGGCGTCCGCGGCGTCATCGGCCAGCGCCGTGATCCAGGGCATCGTCAGTACGCGCTCGTGCCGCGCGCCGGCGCTGGGCTCCACCTCGAACACGGTCACGCCGGCACCGACGGCGACGAGGCCGCTCAGTCCGACCGACTGCGCTGCGGCATAGGTCAGGCCGGCATGCGCGAACGCGGTCGCGGCGAGCCCCGGATGGCGCATGAACGGCGCCGGCCGTTCCACGCCGTCGACGAGCTCCATGCGGTAGCGCGCGAGGAATTCGTAGGACGGCGGCGCCGCTTCCGGCAGCGACAGGTCAACGAGCGCCACCTCGTCGAGCGAGCTCCAGTGGCGCGCGTTCGCCTCGCGCAGCAGCCAGTGCTCGACGAGCGCACGCAGCCGCCAAGGTGCGACGAGCCGCAGGCGGTCGTCGCGCAGGCCCAGCGCCTCCAGCGGCAAGGCATGGCCGCGCAGGGTTAGCCGCGTCCGGTGACGCAGCGGCTCTGCCGCGTGGATGTCGACCGCAACGGCGAGGCCCGGATTGCCGGCTGCGCCGATGACGACACCGTCGACCGGCCAGCCGATGCGGCTCGTGCGTTCGATCGCCGCGTCGATCGTCAGCGTGCTGCGCCAGACGTCGCCGGCGCGCGGAGGCGAGACGATCTGCTGGCGCATTTCGAGCAGGTCGCTGCGCAACAGCAGTTCCACGAAAGCACTCGCCGCACGCAGCGCCGGCGATCCGTCGAACACGAAGGCGAACGCACCGCCGGCCCGCGCGCCGGTCAGCGGCAGCACGCCGAGCCAGTCGCCCTCGATGGGCAGCAGACCGGTCGACGTCGCGGTCAACGTGCCGTCGGCATGGTCGATCTGCGTGACGAATGCGTTTTCATCCGTCGATTCCGCGGCGGCGAAGTTCAGGCCGATCCATTGCGGCGGCTGTGCCAGCGGCCAGCGCAGCAGGGGCAGCAGCGTGCCGCGATGTCCGGGAAGATCGAGCTGCAGCGTTGCGTCGAGGTGCAGCGTCCAGTCGGTGTCGCGCGGTTGCAGCGTGATCGTGTGGAGCGCGATCTGTGCGCCGGCGGCAGCCGCTGTCGGTGGTGGAGCGAACGCCAGTCCGGCGATGTCGCTGGCCGGCGCGGCGGGCGTCGCCGACCCGCTCAGCGCGAGATCGCTGCCGAACAGACGCAGACGCAGCGTCGCGGCGTCGAACGCGGGCGCGCCGTTCATGAGCGCCGGCGCCAGCGACAGTTCGAGCTCCACTGGCAGCCGCGTGTCGGTCGCGGAAACAGAGGATCCGTTGACGTAGACCAGACCGGCGCCGAGTTGAAACCGCAATGGCTCGGTCGACACCTGCCACGGCAGCGTCGCATCTGCGGCCGTCGTCAGCTGCAGGCGCTGCACCTGGGTCAGGCGCAGCCCGTCGCCATCGCTGCTCAGTTCGAGCGCGACGAGATTGCCGCTGAGGTATTCGTGGTCGCGTCCGAACGGCGCGTCGACGGCCGGTGTCAGCGGCAGCTGCAGACGTCCGATCAGACGCGCGGACAGCGGTCGCCACTCGTCGCCGTCGCGTCCGAGTACGACGGCGGCAAGACGCAGCGGCCGGAAGCGCAAGGCACCGAGCGCGATATCGAACTGTTCGTCGTTACCGAAACAGCGCCATTCATAGGCGTTGGCGGCGATATTCGAACCCTGCAGTGCGCTGTCGCCGGGGCCGGCCACGGTTTCGAGCACGCTATGGCTGGCGTCGAACGCGAGCTCGCGCAATGGCAGATCGCGGAACCACAGCTGCGCTGCGGTCGTGCCATCGGCGCCGAAACGCAGCGGCAGCGGTTGCTGCAGCGTCGCCAGTTCCTCGGCGATCGTGTCGACGGCACCGTTGGCATCACGGTAGTGGCGGCGCTGCGCGCGCAGCACCAGCGCACCGGCGATGCCCTCGAGGGTGCGCGCCTGCGCCGCGAGCGTGGTGCCGCGCGAATCGGTTACCTCACCGCTGAGCGGGTCCTGGCGCGCCTGCGCTGCGAAGCCGACGATGTGTATTTGCTCGGCGGTCGCGCTGTCGGCCGTGGCCGGGTCGGCAGGCTGCAATTCATCGTCGCGGATCACGAGCTCCGCTTTCCAGCCGCGCAGCGCGCGTTCGCCTGCAGCGTGCTCGCCGGCGAAGACGTAGCTGCCGAACGGCAGCCGCGTGCCCTGTAGTACATCGTGGCCGAGCAGGCCGAAACGCGTCTCGAAGGTGAAGGGCTCGACGAGGCCCGTCACGCTCACGAGCGTACCGGCGTCGGCCGAATGGGCTGCAGCAGCGGTGATCGGCGGCGTCCAGCCGGTCGCATGAGCGATCTGGGTCGCCGCCAGCGACAGACGTTCGGCGGTATCACGCCAGCGTTCGGCCAGGGTCGTCAGGTCGAGCGCGGTTGTGCCGGTCGCCACCGGCACCGGCGCGACGACGGGCCCGAACGCGGCGGCGAGCGGCTCGGTGCGCGGCAGCACGCTGCTGGCATGGAGCTCGTCGAGCAACGGCAGGTCGAAGCGCAGCGCGGCGTGCAGCGCTGTCGTCGATGTCCAGTTCTTCGGATCGTCGGGCACCGCCACGACACCGGGCACGTGCAGCGGCAGCAGCGCCACGGACGGCGGCTGCGTGCTCATGGCTGCGGCGTTGTTGACGCCGCGGTTGGGCCAGGGCCAGGCAGTCGCTGTGCCGGCACCGCCGGCGAGCTGCGGGCGCAGCTGGCCGGGCTGATAGGTCAGACGGATCGGCGCTTTGGCAGGGCCGTAGGTGAGCGCGGTCGGCACCATATGGCGCGATCGCGAAGGCTGTGCCGCGGCGGCCGCAGTGCGCGTCATCGATGCCGCTGCGATCAGCGGCAGGGTCGTGTGGCGCAGCCAGGCGTAGGCGGTCGCGTCGCTGCCGGCGGATAGCTGCAGCGTCCATGCCGCTGCGCTGCTCCAGTGCTGCGCGGCGAAACCGGGCCCGCGCTCGCTGTCGCGGCCGACGTGCAGGTCCAAAGTCCGCAAGGCGGCTGGGCCGCCATCGAGCACCGGCAGAATTTCTTCGGGCCGCGGGCTCGCCTCGATGCACCAGAACAGGCCGGACAGGCGCGCACGCGGACCGCGCAGATCGACTTCGGTCGTCAGCAGATGCGCGCCGTCAAGGCTCAGCCGCGCGACGAGTGCCGCGGCGCCGGAGGCTTCGATGGCCTGCGCCGGCACGCTGGCCTCGTTGGCGACCGTCGTGATTTCGGCCGCGATCAGACCGCTGAATGCATCGCGCGCGAGCCGGCGGACGGCGGGCGAGGGAGGCACTTCGTCTGTCGATTCGGGCGACAACGGCAGCTGTAGCAGGCCGCGGCTTACCGGAATGAAGGCGTAGGGCGCCGGCCGTCCGGCCGGCAGCGCGCCGGCGTTCGCGTAGAGCGCGGTCAGGCGTTCGCGTTCGAGCGCGAGGTCGAGGGACAGCGGGAACGGTGCGCCGTCGGCGCGCTGCAACGTCGCCGCGAACGCTGGCACCGCGGTCTCGGGTGCGGTGCGCCAGGTCAGCTTCAGCGCCTCAAGCTCGCGGCGGCCGGCGTCATCGTCGACATGCGTATCGAGCTGCAGCGTCCGTTGCGAACCCGTGCGTGCGACGCTCACGCTGAGCGCATGAAATTCCGCCGGCAGCGGCAGCGACGACGTCGCGACGCGCGTCTGCAGCAGCGGCCGCAGCAACTCGCCGCCGATCGTCGCCGTGACGGTGTCGCGGTCTTGGCGAAAACGTAGATCGGGATCGAGCCACCAGCACAGTGGCACGACGCGCTGATACGGGTTGGGTCGCAGGCGCAGTGGTGCGCGATTCGGATCGCCGGTCGCAGCGCTGATGCGCTCACTCTCGCGATCGATCTGCGCCAGTGCGTCGCGCAGATTGCCGAGTTCTTCCTCGGGCGCGCCGATCAGGGCGAGGCCGTAGCGCGGCTCGCCGCTGAGTGGATGTCGGCCATGGAACAGCCGCACGCGTGCGCGTGGCAGTGTCGCCGGGCCGGTCGACAGCGGATTGGGCAGCTCGGCGTCGAACTCGATGCCGTCGGCGACGAGGTCGAGTACGAACAGCCCGTTGTTGGCGAGCACTCGCAGCCCTTCGGCGTAGGCGTCGGCGAACAGCCGGTAGATGGTTTCGTTGAGCCCGAGACTGACGTCGCGGATGTCCTTGGCAAGCGTGACTCGAATCCGGCCGTTGGCCAGACGCAGCGCCGGCAGCACGATCTCGGCTTTGCCGGCGGCATTGCGCGCTGCTGCGCGCGGCCAGTCGCCGGCGAGCGGGTCGCGATAGTCGGGCACTGCGATGAGTTCGCTCGCTGTCAGGTCGGGCTGGATCGCGAGATCGGCACTCGCCGCGATGCCCAGACGCGGTCCACCGCGCTGACGCACGCGCAGCTGCAGCAGCCGCGGCACGTGGAAATCAACTGGCGTGGCGTCGTGCGGCGGCGCGGCCCAGCTGTTTTCCGGATGCAACGGCCGCGGCAGCGCATCCTGCAGCAGCACGCGGACGCCGACATTGCGCGATTCCGCGGGCCGCGCACCGGGGCCGGCGTAGTTGCCGTCGACGACGAGGCGCCACAGCGACGGTGCGGGCGCGGTCGTGCTGCTCGCCGCGTTCAGTAGCGCAGGGCCGAGCAGCTGGATCGAACGCAGCGGGGTCTGACGATGGACGCTCATGCGGATTCTCCGGTCTGCCGCACAAACACGCTGTCGAGCGGCGCGCAGAGGCCGCGACAGACGCTGAGGTTGAGGCGGCGCCCGCGGCCGAACAGCTGGTCGGTGCAGCAGCGCACAACGAAAGCCAGCGCATCGGCGGCGCCGGCGGACGCGGCGAGTTCGGCGAGTTCGGCGTCGCTCGGCGGCAGGTTGACGACGAGCCGCACGAGCCGGTCGTCCTGCAGGTTGCCGAGTGCTTGCAGCGTCTCCAGCGTCGACTCGGGCAGTTCGTCCGGCAGTTCGATGGTCTCTGTGGAAAACACGTCGCTTGGCGCGGCACGCTCGAGCGCGTGCAGCAGGTTGAGCGTTTCCTCGACGCCGGCGCGTGGCTCGAACGCGGCGAACGCGGCGCGCAGCAGGCCCGGATCGGGCGGCGACGCCGGTAGGAAATGCCAGCGTCGATAGAGGCGTAGCGGCGCCGTTTCGCCGGCGGCGAGTGCTTGCGCATTGAGCGCGTCGCGTAGCGGCGCGAGCCATGCCTGCGCTGTGACATCGAGCGGTTCGTGCAGCGGCGCCACGCCGCGGCGCGGCGCGGCGGCGCGTGCGCGGTAGCTCGCGATCCAGTGCTGCCATTGCGCGTCGGCCGCGGTGGTACGCAGGTCCGGCTGCGCGTAGAGCAACTGCGCGCAGGCGCTGCGATGCGCGTGGGTCATTGCCGGCATTAGCTGCGGCCAGCCGGTGGTGTCGGCCCGGCTCAGGCGCAATGGGTTATCAGTCGTCGGTAACGGCAGGCCACGCCCCCAGTCGGCGATCGTCAGCGGCCCGGCGCCATAGCGATCGACGAATGCTGTCCAGTCGACGAGCTCGCGCAGCCTCGACAACGCGATCAGCCATTGCAGCAGAGTGAGTACCGACGGCAGGTGGCGCAGCGGTTCAAACGTGATGCGCAGCGCTTCGGCGTGCTGTGCCAGCGCGACGCAGTCGGCTGCGCTGGGCGGTGCATCGATCTGTACAGTCAGCGAGCAGCGTGGCGCCATCTCGGCCCAGGCGACCCACAGGGCGCCGTCGAGAACGCTGTCCGGCGTAAACAACACGGCTTCCAGCAGTGCGTTGCCGGGCTCGTAGGCCGCCGGCGACGGTTCGCTCGCTGCGACGACCGGTAGCGTCAGTGCCAGCTGCAGCTCGCGGCCGATCACGCTCGCGTTGCGCAGCGCGGCGCGCAGTCGTGGTGGCGCGGCGGTGCTCAGGCGGGTACCGACGGCCTGGCTGCGATACGGCACCTGGGTGCTGTCCGCTGTTGGCGTGGGCAGCGGCCGGATCTCGAGCTCGGCTTCGCGCGACGCGCCGGCGGCGTCGACCGCGACGTCATAGGTCGCCAGCGGATCGGGTAGCAGGAACAGGTCGGGACGTTGTTCGCTGAGCCACAGCCGTCGTGCGTCGGCGTCCATGCAGTCGACGAGCCGCACGAGCGGAATCTTCAGCGTGATCTCGGTATGACTCGCGGGCGCGCTGGCGTCGTCGCGCAGTTGCTGGCGGCGCGCGCTCCAGCGCGGCGGCGGCAGCAGCGGACGGTCCTTGCGTGCCGCGGGCGCTTCCCACTCCTGTGCCAGCCAAGGCGCATGCAGTTCGTAATAGCCCTCGGCGATGCTCATTGCTGACGGCGCCGATACGACGTTGCCGGCGGCAGCGTAGGCCAGCGCGTGCGCGCGGAAACAGTAAGGCAGGTCGGCCAGGCGCAGCAGATGTGCGCCGCGCCAGAGGTCGGGTACGCGCGCGTCGAGCACGGCCAGCGCCGGCAACGCATCGCCCGTCGAGTCCGACCAGTGCGTCGGCCACGAGCCATCGGCCGCGAACGTGGCGTCGGCGCGGCCGAACGGTTCCAGCGGCCCGAACGGCGGTAGTGCGGGGCCGTCCACGATGCGCTCGTGCGCGGCGCGCAGGAACTCCACACCCGACAGTTCGCGCCAGAAGCCGACATTGAGATCGCGCAGACCGAGGCCGGCTTCGACCGTGCGGTTGGCGTCGGCGAGGCTTTCTTCCGGATGCCGCGCGAGCACGAGTTCGAGCAGTCGCCCCGGCCGCTGACCGGTCTGCCGCTCGGGATCGGCGCGGCGTGCCGATAGGAACACCGGTGCGGCGACGGGTTCGGTGCGCGGAATCACCGCTGCTGCATACGGATCAACCACGCCGTCGAGCGCGCCCTCGAGGCTGGGTTCGCGGTGTGCGAGGGCGACAGCCTCGGCGAAGTTCTCGTAGCGGCCGAACGGTCGGATCGCGTAGCGGCGCAGATGTCCGTAGCGATCGGTCTCGGGAATCAGCACGTCGACACGCCCGGCTGCGTCGGGCGCGACACGCCACGGCGCCGGATTCGGAATCGTCGCGAGCGCGACGGCGATCGGCGTCACGGGTTCGGTCGACAGCACGATACCCAGTCCGTGAGCGAACCAGCGTTCGACCCAGCCCGTATAGCGCGCGACGAAGATCTGCTGGCGTACGAGAGCTTCCTTCGGGTCGCGCGCGCCTGTCGTGAAGTCCTCATCCCTGGTCGTGAACGCCGGCAGGCGCCGCCGCGCCAGGCCAAGGAAATTCGCGCGCTGCTGCCGGGCCAGCGCGTTCGCTGGCAGCGGCGTCGTATTCGTGCCGCTGAAATCGGGTGGCGGCTGCCAGCCGAACGCCACGGCGGCAGCGATGTCGGCGGGCAGCGCACCGAAGCGTTCGAACGGTTCGCGCAGCGGCAATTCGGGCAGGGCTGGGTTAGCCAATCGCGGCGGCTGCGTGATCACTCTGGCGGTGCAGCCGGTCAGCGTGAATGGCTGCGCAGCGCCGTCCCAGGCGCGATAGCGCAGCACGGCGACCGGCTCGTCTTCCGCGGCGTCCGGATCGAAGCCGAAGGTATGGTTGTCGGCCGTGTCGGCGTCGACCAGACCCGACAGACGCAGACTCAGACTGGCCAGTGGCACGGGCGGCTCTTCAGCCCCGCGCATCAGCCACAGCTCCGCGTCGGTCCAGCTCTGTTCCGGATCGAGGCGCACCGTCGCGTGCGTCGCTCCGGGCAGGGCGCGCAGCTCGATATGGCGCGTCGTGACGACGGCCGGTCGCGCGAGCGGCACCGCACGGCAGCCGTCGAGCGAAAACGGCAGCAGGGCATCGTCCCAGCTGCAATAGCGCAGCAGCCCGATCTGCCCGCGGCCGCGCGTGGGGAAGTTGTGGCGGTCTGCGGTGTTCGGGTCGACGAGGAGCCGGTCGCGCAGCGCGGCGTTGGCCAGTGTCATGCGCAGACCGCTGGCTTCGCCGTGGCCGAACAGCTCTGCTTCGACCCAGAGCGCCGTTTCGGAGGCGAGTTGGATCGTCGCGGTGAGCGCACCGGGCGTGGCGAACAGCGCGGCATAACGCACCGGACCAGCGCGGTCGTCGCACAGCCGCTCGGCCAACGGACGCAGCGACAGCTGCAGCAGCGCGATCGTCTCGTTGTCATCGATGTCCGACGCCGTGGCCGGCGTGCCGCCGTCGAACGCGGCGAGTTCGTAGAGTCCGGCCGGCTTGAACAGCAGTTCGACGAACAGCGCGCCGCCGATGTCAAGACCGGCATAGCGGCGCTGTGCCGCGGCGAGCGCCTCGGCGAGCACGGACAGCGCGGAATCGTCGTCGCTGCCGCTGAGGTACTTGCCCTGTTCGGTATCGAACAGCCGCAATCCCTGCGCCAGACCGAGCGCGCGCAGCGTCTGCCATCCATAGGGGTCGGCGCTCGCCGGCAGTTCGTCGAGGAGCGCTTCGGTCGTCGTTGCATTGACCGCGGGTGCGGCTTCGGTCACCGGCTCGTAGCGGCGGCAGCGGCGGTAGGTCGCGGCGTCGCTGTTTCTCGAATAGCGCGCGAGGTCGATGCCGTCGGCGAGCAGTGGGTGCAGCGCGCAGCGCAGCGAGACGTCGAATTCGACCGTGGCCAGCGGCGGCGCGGTTGACGGTGCCGGCCGCATGGCATCGACGACGAGGCGCAGGTGGTCGAGCGCGTCGGGATCGTTGCTGAGCCGTTCGTCGGCGTCGGCCGCCGTGCTGCGCCAGTAGAGGCTGATCAGTGCACGGCGCACCTGTTCGAGCTGGAAGCGGTCGCTGTCGGTCTTGCGCGTGAACACCGCGGTCGGCACGGTCGCCTCGCTGACGAGACGGAAATCGCTGTCGTCGTCGCTGACCAGCGAGGCGTCGAGGCCGCGGGGCCAGCCGTCCAGCCGCACGCGCAGCTGCGCAGGCCGACCGTGAGCAAACAGGGCGGCGAGTCCGTCTTCGGCCGGCAATAGCTGCAGCGAGCGGCGCACGAGCGGGCGCGGCCAGCACAGCACCGATTCGGCCGACGACAGCCAGGCGTGGCGACGCAGGCCGCGCGGCGTGCCCGACAGGCGCAAGGTCTCACTCGGGTAATAGGCCTCGACGCGCGAGAAGTCGCCGGTCGTATTCGGATCGAGCGCGGCGAGTTCCTGCGGCAGCAGCTGGACGCGTCCGACATTGCGCGCCTGCCGATGCGCTGGCTTGCCGGCGATCTCGGTCGCAGCGTCGAGCGCGAACAGGTCGAAGCCGCCGATGCGCTGACGCAGCGCGGCGGGCGTTGCCTTGCCCGCGGTCGCCGACAACGACGTCGGCGCGGCGTTCCAGCGCAGCCGTGTCGCAACGCGGCGCGCGCCGTCACGCAGCAGCGTCGGCGGCGGCAGACGCGAATGCCCGGTGCGACTCACGAACGCATCCGACGGCGGATAGCGCACGAGCAGGCGGCCGGCTTCGACATCGATGTCTTCGAAGCCGAGTGCGGCGAAGGACAGCTCCTGCGGATGCTCGAATACCTCGATCGGTGCGTCGATGAGTTCCGCTGCGGCTTTGGTCGATGCCACAACCGGCGAGGCCGGTTCGGCAGTCGGCAGCACGCGCAGGACGAGGTCGACCGGGGTCCAGTCGGACGGCCGCTGCTGCGTACCTTGTGGTGCGGGGCGCAGCAACAGGCGCGAGGCCACGACGTCGCCGTCGCTGCGTATGCCGAGACTGCGGCGCCAGTCGCCGCCGTCGATCGCGTCGAGGCGATAGTGTTGCGGCGCTTCGTCGATGAGGCCGTCGCCGACGGCGTCGGTGCGCTCCGCCTCGGTTTTCTTTTCTTCGCGGCGCAGCACGACCGTGACGACGACCGCGTTCGCCGGCGGTTTCTCGTTACCGAGAGCGGTCAGGCGGAACGCGGTTTCGTGCGGCGCCGGCGGCGCCGTCGCTGCCGGTGTGCCGGGCCGCAGGCGCGCGTCGGTCAGCGCATCAATGCCGTACTGGCCGATCGGCAGCGCGCTCTCGTTGGCAACGCACAGCTCCAGCGTTGCCAGTTCACGCCGGCGCGCGTCGGCGGCCGCGGGCTTGCCGGCGGCGATGCGGCGATCGAGTTCCGCGTCTTCGATGACGAGTTGCAACTCCGGCAGCTGATCCGCTGCGCTGAGGTTGTCCTTGGGCGACGCGCCGGCGAGGCTCGGCAGGCCGCGGTAGACGAAGCGCCCGCTCGCACGCCGCAGCGATTGCTGCAGCGACGGCGGCCGCTGGATGCGACAGGTCAGCGGTACTGGCGGCGCCTCGGTGCCGGCGTTGTCGACGGCGACGATGGTGTAGAGCACATCGACATGGTCGACGGATGCGTCGCCGAATGCGGCTTTCCACGCGTCTGCGGCATTGGCCGGTAGCGGCGTCGTACCCGAGTCGAGCAGCGCGCGGCGCACGTTCGGATCGAGATCGGCGAGATCGTCGACGTACTGGCGATCAGCGCGCACGATGGTCGGCTCGTCGAGGCCCCGGCTGTGGACGACGGCGCCGGCGGACTTGGTCGTCGTCAACCGGTGGCGTGGCGCGGACGGCAGGTTCAGCAGCCGCCGCTCGATGCGGTAATGCCGCAAATGGCAGTCCGGATCGTGCCAGACGCTGGCTGTCGTGCCGTCGGGCCGCTCCCAGCCCGACTCCAGATCCCACGACAGCGCGATGCCGGACGGATTGATCGCATGGCCAGACTGCGCCAGGCGCGGTGATTCGTTGCGGAAATGGCGCGCGGGCGGATTGAACAGATGGACGCGGCCGGCGAGGTTGGCGGCGACGCTGCTCGTCAGGCCCGGGTCGTCACCGATGATCGAGAACTCAGCGCGCGGCGGCCCACTGTCTTTCGACTTGTCTTTCGACGGCGGAAACAGCAGCGCGAGCGCGGCGTCATCGAGGACAAAGGTCAGGCCGAAATCGCGCGCGTCGATGCCTTCGGTAGCGATCCAGCTTCCGTTCGCGTCGGCACCGGCGGAGGCAATGCGGTTCGCGGATTCGGCGATCGTCGCGATGAGGCCGGACCGGCGTTCCTCGATCTGCGCCTCGCGCTGAAGCCGGGCTGACAGCAGCGCGCGTTCGCGCGACGCATCGGCGAGTCGCTCGGCGCTTTCGCTGGCATCCGACGGCAGCTTTTCCGGTGCGGCGTAACACTGCGCATCGGGTTCGGTCAACGGACCGCCATCGGCGGTGGGATCGAGGAAGCAGTCGATGAGCAGTTGTCCGAGGCTCAGCGCGCGGCCGTCCTCAGCGCGTGCGATGACCTTGTCCCAGCCGACCGGCAACGCGCCACCGGCCGACAGATCCTGCGTCGTGCCGTTGCTGTCGAGGCGCCGCAGCGAGCCCGCGGGCAAGGCGATACCGATGCTCAGCTGGGGGCCGTGGGCTGTATCGACGTGGATGGTGTCGTCGTCGACGCCGACGATGCGCGGCGCCACGAAGAAGCTCGCTTCGCGCGGGTCGACGGCGAGCGCTGTGTCGTTGCAACAGTCGCTGCGACTGCCGGAGTGATCGCGCGGAATCAGCTGCAGCAGGTAGAGCGGGCGTTCGTCGACGGTCTGGCGGCTGCGCGTCGGCAGCAGCAAGGCCCAGTACGCGGCGTTGCCGAGCGGGCGGCCGCTGATCGTCAGTTCCACCGGCGTGCCCGGCGGCTCGGCGAGTTCTTCGAGGCGCTGCGCGACTTCGTCGACGCGTCGGTCGCCGATCTGTCCGGCCGCCTGGCGCTGCCGCTCGGGCAACGGGGCCGGCGCGCCTTTCTCCGGGTCGGGATACTGCGCGCCGAGACCGACGCGCATATAGCGCTCGACGCGTGCGCGCGTCTCGTCGAGCAGGCCGTTGTTGAATGACAGGCCGACTCCGACGCGCAGAGAACGGCCCAGCGCACGCACGGCGATCGAGGCCTGCAGCCGGCCGCCGAGGCCGGAGCCGGCCGACAAAACGAGTTCGACCGCGACGCTGATGCAGAGCTCCAGACAGAAGCGCGCTTCGAGATGGATACGGTGCCGCCAGATCTTGAACGACAGCCAGACCGCAACGCGGAACAGCAGCGACACGTCGAGCTTGAGCGCGCCGTAGAAGAAGCTGTCGCTGGCGCGGCGCGCGGACAGCAGCGCGATGAATCGCGCCGACAGCGCGAACTCGGCGCGCGCCTCGACCGATGCGCCGAGCGAACTGTTGCCGACGCGGCCGCTGAACTGGGCGAAGCCCTTGGCGCGGAACGCGATGCCGTAGAGCAGGGCGCCGTCGGCGATGCGCAGCACCGTGCCACCTTCGGCGTCGAGCCCGAAGTTGCCGTTGTCATCTTTGAGCGAGATACCGAGTTCGTAGGGCCAGCCGAACTCCTGGTGAAACACGCTCTCGTCGATGTACAGCGTCGAGGACCAGCGCGTGCCCTTGAGCGCAGCGACCAGCGGCGCAGGCAGCTTCGGATGCTCGCCGATATGGCCGTTCGGATCGGCCACTGCACGCGCGAGGAACTGTCGGCGAGGTACTGAAATATACATGTATCCACGCAGGCCGGGCCGGCTCTGCCAGGTCTGGCCGCGGCCGTTGACCCAGTCGGCGTAGTTGACGCAGAGCCAGGCGCGCACCGCGACGAGAAAGGTCAGGTCCGAGCGCAGCGCGGCGACGACATCGAACAGCACCGGGTTCGGCGGCGCGTCGTCGCCCTTGGCTTCCTCGGCTTGCTTGTCGTAGGTGCCGGGCGACGAGGCGGTGCGATAGGTCAGCAGCGCGCGCATCGCGAGCGTCAGGCGATTGCCTTCGGGCTCGGGCAGCCACGCACGCACGTCATCGAGGTTGCCCTGGTATTTGGTGACTTCGTCGAGCAGGCTGACGAGCTCGCGCGGTGTCGCTACGGTGTCAGCCTGCTGCAGGCTCGCCAGCGTGTAACGGTAGCCCAGGCCGAAGCCGGCTTCGCGCAGGTAGATCTCGCCGACCGGGGTCGGTATCGGTTCAGAAAGTTTGTTTAATTGTCCATAGAGGAAAAATGCATGACGTATCGGCTTGTCGCCGTCGCGCAGCTCGAGAAAGCCCATCGAACCCGACATGTCGGCCCAGCCGGCGACCGAAATCGTGCCCTGGGCGAGAAAGCCGCGCGCGGTGATGCCTTCGGGCAGCGCGTTCGGCCTGAACAGCGAAGGCAGCTTGCCGTCGACCGCGATCGCCATGCCGCTGACCTTGAGCGCGCCGCCGAGGCTGAGTCCGAGCCCGAGGCCGTCGCAACGCACGCGTGGCAGTCCGCTGTCGCCGGCCGGCGGGGCGATCCAGAGCTGGTGAAAATCGAGTTTCGGGCTTGGTATGTCACCGAACTCGGCGAAGTTGATCTGGCCGGACAGCGACACTGCGGGGCCGTCGAACGCCGGCGAATTCGGATGGAAGCCTATGCCGCGCAGCTCGAAGCTGAAAATGTCGAACACCGACGTGCGGATCGGCGGTTCGATCGGTACCTGGAATTCGATCGCGCGCGCGAGTGTGCGCGCATCGCCGGCGAGCGGCACCTTGTTGAGCAGGATCTTGATCCGCGACAGATGCTGCAGCAGCCCTGAGGCCATCTCGCCGTCGCGTGGACGGAACTCGGCCGAGCCGGTCAGCGTGAAATAAAAATGGTAGCCGTCGCGTTCGATGAATTCGAAGCCGAGCGCGCTGATACAGAAACGGAACCGCGTGCTGTCGCAGACGAGGATACCGCCGGGTTTCTGCAGTTCGCCGCTTGCGCTCTCGACGCGCAGGTCACCGTTGGCGTGACGGCCGAACGCGATCGCTACGGTCGCGCCCGCATCGCCGACGAGCGCCGCGGGCAGCGGACCGCTGCCGAGCAGCGTGAACGCCTGAATCTGGCTCTGGCGCAGACGCAGCGTGCCCGAGCGGAAGCGGAACGCGGTGCCAACGCCGGCCAGCGGAACCGGCGTGTCGGCGGCGACATCGGCGTCGAGATCGACGCCGTCGCGCGAGATCAGCAGGTCGGTAGCGACAAATTTGAGGCCCTCGCCGCTCTGTGCGATCGGGGCGTAGCGCAGTTCGAGTAGCGCTTCGGACGCGAGGCTCAGCCGCGCATTGCCGTCGCTGAGGTCGAGCATGAACTGGGGAAAAGCGCCCGTAGTGTCTTGCTTGCTCCGGATGCGTGCATCGAGGCCGAACAGGGGGCGCGTCTCGGTTCCTTCGCCCATGATCACGATCGGTTTCGTGCTCGCGATCTTCGCCTGCAGCGTCGTCACATCGAGCTCGACGCCGAGGTTCGCCTTGGCTTCGAACTCACCGACGTGAACGACGACGACGAGGTCGACCGACACATGGTTGAGGGCGGGGGCGGCGACCTTGGCCGACTCCAGTTCGACGTACTGCTCGAGCAGGCCCGGCTCGTCGCTGCTCGACTTCTTGAGGAACGGCAGCGCGCGTTCGAGTCCGTCGGTATTGAATGCGACCTCGAAGGCCCAGTCACCGGCCGACCAATCGCCGATACCGGCGACGGGGCCAATGCCGATCGCGTGCCGGCCGCCGAACGCCAGCCGCTGCGACTGTGCGGGAGTCGTGCCGGGCGCAATCAGCCGGCGCAGGAAGCCGGCCTTGCCGTGCTGCAGCGTCACGAGTGCGACGCCGCTGCCGGCGGCCGGTGTCGCGCTGAGTGTGACCAGCGGTTTCGCGGGCGCATCATCACCGTCGACGGTGCGGTCGCGCACCGATTCCTGCGCGCCGTCGTCGGCCGCGAACCAGAGATTCGTCGACAGCGTGGCCGCCGGCGGCGCCGCGCCACCTGCGGCAGGCGGCAGCAGCGCGAGTGCGGCCCAGTGCTCGCGGAAATCCACGACGACGCAGGGATTCAGCGACAGCGGACATTCCAGCCGCAGCCCTAGCGCTTCGCAGACCAGTGGACCCGCCGTCGACGCCGGGAATGGCGCAATGACGATCTGCCGCAGCGCGTAGCTGTCGGCATCGAGGCGCACATCGATCGCGACGGCTTCGGCGACGGCGTGGCCTAGCCTGGCGATCTGGCGCAACAGGCGCAGCAGCAGCTCGAACGCGGTTTCGGCGAGTCCGACCAGCGCCGCGGCCGCGTCACCGGCCTGGCGCGCGAGCCAGCGCAACGCCGCACGCAACAGCTGTTCGAGACGTTCGAGCAGCCGCGAAAGTCCGGTGACGGGCACGCCGGGCAGGTCCGGCAGCGGCCAGTTGAAGGCGAGGCGCAGTTCACCGGGAATCTGGTCGACGAGCGCCGCAATGAGCGCGATCGGGTAGGGTTCGATGAGTTCGAGCCGGGTCAGTTCGAACCGCGGTGGCTGATGGACCGCGCTCGTGAGCCGGACGTCGGCGGCGAAGGCGAGCACGAGCGACGGATCGTCCTTCGCGCGGATTTCGATGCGGCCGAAGCGGGCCTCGAGCGCGACCGTAACGGCGGACGTCGCCGCATCGAGCGTGACCGTCGGGTGCAGCCGCTGTTGCGCGAGATAAAGCGAAAACGGGCCCGGAAAATCGGGATAGCGGCGATCCGGCAGCGTCAGATCGACACCGGCGGCCGGCGCAATCGTCACGCCGACGGCGATCTTCGCGCCGTCGGCCTCGACGACGAGATCGCTGAGCGCCACCAGTGGCTGCTGCTCGTAGCGCAGCGTGCAGCTCGCCGCGGTACTGCTCACCTGCAGCCGGCCGTTCTCGATACGCACGTCGAACGTTGGCTGTGTCGACCAGTCGACGTGGACGGCGGTTTCGGGCAGCGGCAGCCGCACTAGCGCAGAACGGAAATCGAGGTCGGCCCAGCCGCCGAAGTCGAGGGTCGGCAGCCAGCCCCGCAGCAGACGCAGGTCGAGCGACGGCAGCTCCGGCGCATCGATCGCGAGCAGTGCAGCGACGATCTGCTGTGCGGCGCGGCGCAGATCGACCGATACGCTCAGCGACACCGTGCGCTGCTGCGACGCGCCGAGCAGCTCGACCTGCACCGAGGCCTGCGCCGTCGCGAGCAGCAGCGGACGTGCATCGTCCGACGCGCCGTTGAGACCCGGCACGACGAGGCGCACGCTCGCGCTCAGCCCGGCCGCGGCAGCGATCCTCGTCACACCGAAGAAGGCGTGCTGCGAGACGTCGAGCGTCAAGGGCCGCGACAGTGTTTCGGCGAGCTGCGCACGGTGACGCAGGGCAGCCCGGCGCAGCGCCGCCGAGGCTTCTGCTTCGAGCTCCGCCGGCGAGCGCAGGCGCAGGCCGGCGTCGTCGCGCTGCGTCAGCACGGCGGGAATCGTGATCCTGTCGCCGAGCCGCAGCTCGGCCGAATGCGCGCCAAGGCCAATCCGTATCGCCTGGAAGTCGTAGCCGTTCTCGCGGAGTTCGGCGAGCAGCCACACCTGCGCGGTCTGGCCATGCGCCAGCAGGATCGTTTCCATGAGAACTCCGGTGGGACTAGCGGCTTGAGGTCAAGTGTCGTCCGCGCGACGAATCTCTCAGCGCGCTGTCGCGCGAAGTGACTGAGAGGTTCGTGCCGCTGTCGACACTGGTTGCACACAGTCGCCCGGGTTGGGCGGCACCGCCGGAGACTGGCCATGACCGATGCTGCTGCGATCGCCTGGGCGTATACGCACAACCTCACTGCGGTTCCGCCCGCGCGCATGGATTTCCTGCAACGCGCGATCGCGCACATCCATGCGCAGAAGGCGCTGCCCCTGCCGGCAGCGGTATCGCTGCCGCTGGTCGGTACTGCCGAGGCAGCGAAGTACGACGCGATTGTCGAAATCACGCGCAATCTCGACGGAACCCATCAAGGCGTCGCACTGCCGCAGCGCGTGTTGCTCTGGGAATGCGACGAGGACGGTGTGCCGTCGACGGAAAACGGTGAGTTGCCGGACGAGTCGCGCTGGGCACTCGACCCGAATCAGCTGCGCGATGGCAAGTTCGAGTTCAACAACGGTCGACGAATGGGCCTGCTGTGTCTCTACTACAGCATGACCGGTGCGCCGAGCCTCGTGTCGCAGCCGTTGACCGATCCCAAACCGCCGATAGCGCCGGCGTGGTACCGCAGTTCGTATTGGTGGCTCGGTATCGCCGCCGCGCTGCTGTTCATGATCGCTGCCGGCAATCTCTTGTGGACCGGACGCAGCGTGGCGCAGGCCGCTGCGCTGATGTCGCCCGGCGACACGGCGGCGCAGCAGGCCTGGGCGAGCCATGAGCTGAATCGGCGTAACGCCGTGCCGCGGCTCTGCGGTGCCGGTAACGCCGAACCGCTTTGCACACAGTTGAGCGCCATCAACGAGCTGCGCACGCGGCGGAGTGAAATGCGGGCTGCCGACCGCGTTGCGCCGAGTGGTGCCGACATCGCGGCCTACGCCGCGGTCGCGCAGCAATGCCGGGAGCGTCTGGGCCCGCCGCCGCCGCAGACCGCGGCGCAACCGATCGCGCAACCAGCGGCGCAAGCGCCGGCGCAACCAGCGGTGCTGCCACAGCAGCAATCGCCGCCGCCGCAAGTATCCGCACCGACCGCCGTCGATCTCGATCGCGCGTGTCGTGGAATCTGGCAGGATGCGCTGCTCTTTGCCTCGCGCCATCGCGTCGTCGACACGGTCTCGGCCGGCCTGATCGGCCGCACGATCGCCGTGGCAGCCTACCTGCCGTTCGGCCGGCATGCCTCAACCGCCGGCGGCGGCAATGTGTCACTGGCCGTGCCGATGTTCCTCATGATCATCGGCATCGTCGGTGTGATCCTCGCGCTGGGCCGCGGTATCAATGGGCACTGGCTCGGCGCACTGACCAATGCTCAGGGTCGCTATTCGTTGAGTATCGCGCAGGCGACCGGCTGGACCATGCTGCTGCTCGTACCGCTGATCGCGATCGCGATGTTCAACGCCGGCCTCATCGCCGAGGCGATGCGCGTGTTCCTGGCCGATCCGCAGAACGAAGCCGGCGACCGGTTCCTGCTGTTTCCGTCGATGCCGGCCGAGCTCTGGGCCATCCTCGGCATCTCGCTGTCCTCGCCGCTGCTGACCGCGCTGATCCTCGGCTTCAAGCAGCCGGTCAGCGAAGAAAGGCTGGACGCCGCGCCGCTCGAGGGAGTCGGCAAGATCGTCGTGCGCGACAAGGGCGTGGCGCCATCGATCGCCGACTGGTTCCTTGGCGAGAACGGCGACAACTTCAACCGTGTAGACATCTCGCGCCTGCAGATGGTGCTGATCACCGCCGGACTCATGATGGTCTATACGCACCTGTTGTTCGTCACGGTGCAGGACATCAGCCTCGCCGCGATGCTCGTGGCGCTCGGCGCGCCGAACGTGCTGATCTCACACTTCCCGCCGGTCAATCCAATGATGGCCGGACTGCTCGCGCTGAGTCATTCGACCTATCTCGTCGTAAAGGCGGCACCCGTGCCGGCGAAGACGCCGCTCGACAGGAAGTGACCGGTAGCTGTGGTCTTGCCCGAAACCCCTAAATCATCGACCAGGAACCGCCATGACCATCGCTCCGTTCGTGCTGACCGTCGCCGCGCTGATGGCCGCAGCACCGTCGACTGCTGCGTACGACTACACCGTGCCGGGGACGATCAGCCCGCTCCGGCAGGACCGCGACACCTGCTGGCTCGCCGCGAGCACCGTCATCTACAACTGGAAGAACCGCACGGCGAAGACGCCGCTGGACATCGCGCGGCTCGCCGGCGAGCCGTATCTCGGCCACGCCCAGGCCGGGCGCGCGATAACGCCGAGCGAGGAAGCCGCGTACTACCCGAAAATTGGTATGCGCAGCACTCCCGGAATGAGCATGGAAGTGGCCGGCTGGGTCGGCAAACTGAAGGAACACGGGCCCCTGTCGGTCACGATCAACACGACCCGGTCCGATCCAGGCTGCGCGGGACGGCACGGGGTGTTCCACGCGCTCGTGCTTTACGGCGTCAAGGGCGACGGCAGCACGAACGGTACCGATTTCCGGTTTATCGACACGGCCGACGGCGCTCGCCACACCCTGAAATTCGGTGAATTCGTGACGCTGTTCGAAAACGATCCTTGCTACAGCGTCGTCTTCGCGCATTTTCCGTAGCTCGGCGTCACGTCGATCAGCGGCGTGCTCGTCGAAGAAGCACGCCACACCGCTGTGGTTCGACGCCCTCGCGCTGCGGCTCGATCTCGCCGCCGCCGATGCCCGACACTTCGGGCACGTCGTCGACCAGACAGTTCTCGTGGTTGACCTCATGTTGGTGAGGAGGCGGACGTTCGGCGGAGAAGTGCCCTGCCGTGCACGAGTCGCGAAACGGTCGACGCGGCGGTGTCAGGGGCGTCGTAGGCAGCGACGGGAATCGACACGGTCCGACCAACGTTCCGATCAATCGACCGCCGGGAGGCATCGTCAATGCTTTTCCCCGGCTCCGCGGGGAACCAGCAGACGTATGAGGTAACCGGAAGACCGTCCGGGAAAGCTCCCATCGTGAGCCGCCGAGCACACGAGCCGAGAGTCCGCCAC